>JBDNGR010000139.1:0-7450 GCA_041689165.1 Coxiellaceae bacterium | reverse complement strand
TCACAAAAAGCTCAAAATAGAATAACTATTCCTCACTTTTTGTTCAATCAGAACGCCGCAACTTCTCGCAATCTGAAACCCTAGCTTCGCATCTTGAGGTACGATGGGTATATCAGCTGCGTACAGTTTTTTATCGAGAGGATCTGAAAAAAACAACCGCCGGAGCGTTAAAATTAACGCCATTTTCAGGAGTAAGATTACTAAAATCTCCTGCCACAGGTAGCGATGTTTCCGCATAAAACCTTACACGGTTTTTAGGGTTTATGCATACTATCAATTTAGCTGCAGACTTTTTTTACTAAAGCACACCTACTCTAACGAGCTTTGTAGCAGAGTTCTACAAATAACTCGGGAAAATACTTATTGTTTTTATTATAAAAACTAATTGAATATCATCATCATTAAGTGGCGGGGTAAAGAATCTCATATTTTTGAAATGTAACTTCTTGGTCGGTCAAAGCAATATTACAGATCGAATTTGATACTACTTTTCCGATCTGTATCACATCGTTCACTTTCACCCGGCAAATAGCAACGGGCGTACCATTTTCATAACCACCATAAATCGGCTGCTGCTTAGTGTTACTTAATTCAGTTGAGGATAACCACCGTCCAACATTATGCTGGCTGGTTAACACTACAAACTTTTTAAGATCAAAAACAGAACCGGCATATGTTAAGCGACACACACCATTCACATATTGTCCCGGATAATTATTAGCCTGCCATTGTGCTTGGCAAATATATAATTCTTTATTTACCCTAAAACTATTTTCTGGCATTCCTTTAGCAGGTATTGCCACCCAACTAAAATCTTTATTATCACTCACTGTAGGAAAGTTAAGCGGCGTTATTATGCTTGGGCGCATAGCTGGCTGATTTTTAGCTTCTTGCTGTAGCTGTTGCATCCTTTGTAAATAGTTAAGCTGCATTTGTATTTGAGTGATTTGCAAAACATCATTCATTGATTGGCACTCGTAATTCAAGCTTAGAATACTTTCATCACCCAACAATTTTTTCGCTATTGCAAGACTATTCAAGTCAGCACGTAAGAATTTACGCAACCGTAGCTTTTGTAATTTGAGCATCTGTAATTGCAACAGAGGTTGCAGCATTGCGGGTCGCATGACTAAAGCACTTAAATAAACCGGTGAAATAAACGAACGGGGCGAGAAGCGACAGTTTTTATTGCTGTTAAAAGCACCGGTACATAGCGAGATTACTTGTAAACCTAAACTGACACCGGTATTGCGCTTGAGCCAGAAGTCTCCAGTTGCATAGACTGTCGCTACAATGATTAAAGTGACCAGCAATCTCCTTGTTTTATTCATTACGACTATTCCTTAATTAAAACGAATGCTATTCAAAAAATTGATCCTGCTCCTAAGATGTTTTCTGCTTCCCACTCATTTAATTGAGCTTGTGTTGTTATATGAGAAGGTATTAATCCGTCAATCTCATCTGGATCTAAAGAGGTAGCCCCTAATGCATACTCAAACTTCATGATTATTTTTTCTTTGGTGGATTTTCAATCAATTTTTTAAATGGACTGTTTTTCTGCGCTTCGTTGTATAAAGACTCAGTTAAAGTGCGAATAAGGTCCTTACTTTTATGATTTTTCGGAGAGTCAAGCGCCAGCCAAAGTTTTTTATTTAAATTCTCCACTAAACTTTTGACAAGATCTTCTTGTTGTTTTTCTAAGATGCTGGCGTCAACAGACTGTGCTTCAAGGGACATTGAGTGAGCGGTTTTTGTGACTCTTTCTTTTGCCACTTGTTCAGCTCTTTTCCTAATAATCTTTTCTAGAGTGGTTTGCTTTTTTGGTACTATTGCATAAACAAGCTCACATTCCATTGCATTTGCTGCTTCTTTTAACGTACGCAACGTAACAGCATCATGAATTTCGGCATTTTCAAGCTGTGTTATGCGTGAGCGAGTTAAGCCAAGGCGATTAGCCAGTTGCTCAGCTGTCATACTGAGAGCCATCCGTAATGTTTTTACCCATCCAACCCGGGGCAGACCATATTTTTTGCTTACGGCTTGCCACTCCTTTAGTTGTTGATCGAGCTGTTTTATCGTAAGCCAGCTGCTATTCATAACGCCCACCCTGCCTATATATTTATGTACAAAGTATAGCAAAATGTCTATATTTTCAAATACATTCTCTAATGGTAATGTATTTATATATATTGTCTTTTGTGGAAAAAAATACGACATACTCACCAGGATATTACTCCTAACACAATGATAATATGAGATTAATCCTGGCGAAAAAAGTGGGGTGGTGGCTATGGGTGGACTCGAACCACCGACCTCGGCATTATGAGTGCCACGCTCTAACCAGCTGAGCTACATAGCCATGAGAAAAGAGGACGGATTTTGGAGCTTTGACCCGGGCTTGTCAAGCAAGAGAGAAGGCGCCTGCTATAAAAGCAACCGATGTGCTTGTCCTATTAAGTAAAAGGGTAAAGAAAGTAGCGTATAGCTAAGCTCTACTTCTAAATGTGTCTTGACTTTTACAATAGTTCGGCTAGGTAGATCTGCGTTAAAGCGCAGGGCCGTCTCAAGCTTCTTTAACCCCATTAATATATGCAGTGATTTCAAAGCTCCCGTACTGCCAGCTTTAACTTCTACTGGTACTACTCGATTAGCATGCTGAATGATGTAATCAACTTCTGCATTAGCGCCTTTTTCTTCTCGCTGCCAATAATATAAAGCTGGCTCAACATAGGGTGGATTAATCGTCCTCAAAAGTTGTCCGACTACTTGCTCAGCTAATCCTCCTTGATTGACTAATAATAAATCTTCTACATTAGTTAACTGAGTTAAATTAACTCCTAAAGACGCGCAACATAAGCCTACATCTAAAAATATTTCCTTAAAAACTTTCGGCTTAACCTCTGCCGCCAGAGGAACACCATTAGCTGAACAGCTCCAAACTCTCGAACTTAGACGCGCTTTATCCAGAAGATCTAAAACTTTTTTTATAGTTGTTGCGCTAACTTCTGAATTAACTTTACTAAATTTAAATTTTTGACCCAACTGTTTAGGCACAGCCATCATGAGCTCATCTAATTTTTGCAAGGTGATTCGGCCTTTATATTTGGAAAAATCATCACGGTATGTAGTCAATAAATCATGCTGTATACGACTTAACTCAACAAATGAATGTTCATTCACCCAGCTTTGAGCTGCCGCTGGCATACCGCCAACCAATACATATTCTCTGAACAATAGACTTAACTGTTCATGAATAGCCAATGGGATTTCTGTATTGAACTTATATGAACTTAAATAAGCACATAAGAATTTTTTATTTTGTGCCAATAAAAACTCTTCAAATGTCAGTGGCTCTAAATGCATATAATTAATGCGACCTACTGGCATACTGAATGAATGCTCTTCTAAAACAAAATCTAACAATGAGCCTGCCGCAATTACGGGTAAAGCCGGAAGATCCTCAGCGAACCAGCGCAATTTAGCTAGCAGATCGGGTGCTACTTGTATTTCATCCAAAAACAATAAGCTATGTTCTGGTTTGATAGGCTGATTGAAAGCAGCCCTCAAGTTCAAGAGAACTTCTTCTGGATCATTAGAATTAAAAAAACTGACATACGAAGGATGTTTTTCAAAATTGAGCTCAATCAACTCGCGACCAACAATTTTAGCAAAATGTCGAATCAGCCAAGTTTTACCCACTTGCCGAGCACCGCGCATAACCAAGGGCTTTCGATCTTTGGAATCAAGCCAAATTTCAAGATATCCCGTTGCATTTCTTTCCATCAGCCCCCCTATTCTCAAAAATAGTATAGGGTGATTTAACAGAAAGTCAAAAAAACACCATGCTCTTTTATGGGTCAGACCTATAAAAGAGCACCCTCTTTTCTACATTTACAAATAGAAGGGGCAGTGGGATCTCGGCTGCGCCGGATAGGCTATTGAAAAACAAGGGGTTTATTGAAGCTAGTCTCAAGATTTAAACATTAAAGCGGAAATGCATTACATCACCATCTTGCACGAGATATTCTTTACCTTCTAAGTGCCATTTGCCCGCGTCTTTAGCTCCCGCTTCACCGTTGTATTGGAGGTAATCTGGGTAGGCAATGACTTCTGCGCGGATAAAGCCTTTTTCAAAATCAGTATGAATCACACCCGCCGCTTGCGGGGCGGTAGCACCCTGAAGATATGTCCAGGCTCGAGCTTCTTTAGGTCCTGCTGTGAAATAAGTGTGTAGACCTAATAATTCATAACCCGCTCGAATCACGCGATTCAAACCAGGTTCTTTTAGACCAAGACTGTCTAAAAATTCTTTTTGTTCCTCAAAAGATAGTTCCGCAATTTCGGCCTCAATCGCTGCACACACAGCCACCACCTTAGCACCTTCTGTTTTTGCTTGTTGTTGCACTTGCTCCAAGTAGGGATTGTTGGTAAATCCTGATTCATCAACATTAGCGATATACAAAGTTGGTTTGCTGGTAATTAAGTGCATGCCGGCTAAAATTTCACGCTCTTCATCGCTCATTTCTAAGGTGCGCGCCAGATTGCCTTGATCAAGATGTACTTTTAATTTTTCTAATAAAACGACTTTAATTTTAGCGGTTTTATCCCCTGTTTTAGCTTCTTTGTTTGCTTTTAATAGAGTTTTATCAATCGCTTCCAGATCAGACAAACATAATTCAGTATTAATGGTTGCAATATCAGCAAGCGGGTTCACTTTACCACTGACATGCGTAATGTCATCATTTTCAAAACAACGCACAACATGAGCAGTCGCTTGCGTTTCACGAATATTCGCTAAGAATTTATTACCCAGCCCTTCACCTTGTGAAGCACCTGCCACTAAACCGGCAATGTCCACAAACTGCATTGTTGCGGGCAAAACTTGTTGTGATTTCGCAATAACCGCAATTTTATCTAAGCGGGGGTCTGGAACTGGAACCATCCCGACATTCGGCTCGATGGTGCAAAAAGGATAGTTAGCTGCTTCAATGCCAGCTTTGGTTAACGCATTAAATAGCGTTGATTTTCCCACATTGGGCAGGCCTACGATTCCACACTTAAATCCCATACAAACACCTCAGCAATGACTCTAAAATTTGATGGCATAACATACGGGATCAAGGGTGGGGTGTCAAAATATTGGTTTAAGGTCAAAATTTCCAAAATTTGTAGGCTTTCCACTAGGCTACTTAAAATCAATACTAGCGTTTTTCAGTTTCACCAATACCCAATAGGTATTTGCAGGAGGCTAGGACTTAACCAACTAATTCGATCCGCTTGATTAACCACTATCCCAAAAGGCCGTGAATGGACAGAAACAAAATCTGTTAATGATCTTAATTTTTGAACGGGAGTGTATACCCCGTATTTAATTTCAATAGGTATCAATCCAAAAGATGAATCTATAATTAAATCAATTTCAGCACCATTCCGAGTTCGAAAATAATAATAATCAATATTAGCAGAATTGATTGCAGAAAAGCCCTTAATTATTTCTTCAATAACGAAACTTTCAAATGAATTGCCCACCATAGGGTGACTTAACAAAGCGTCTTTATCTTGAATTTTAAATACATAATGGAGAAGACCACTATCTCGAAAATGGCCCTTGGGCATTTTAACTATAGACTTTATTTTTTTTGTTTCAAAACTTGGCAACTGTCGCCAAAGAAAAGTACCCTCAACAATTTCAAGATATTCACGAATACTAGATTCACTCACTTCAATATCGCGGGCTAATTGTGCCTTATTTAGAATTTTTCCTGATAAATGGCCTAGAATTCGAACAAAACGCTGATAGGCCAATTTATTCAAACGTGGAAAAAGCTCTGCTACATCTCGATAGATATAGGATTTTTCATAACTTCCATACCAAACTTCAATATCTTTTGCCGTTGACTTAAGCGCGGCTTCTGGATAACCACCCCACAACCATAAACGATGTACAGCTTCTTTTTGTAAACATTTTAAATCAGAAAAAATGGTCAAATCATTAGGCTTAATTTTTGTTTGTAAAATCTGATAAATAGGGCTGAGCTCCTCTTGCGCATATTCATTAACCTTTAAGGTGCTCAGCTCAACAATAGCAATCCGCCCCGCTAATGACTCTGAAATATTTTTCAAGAGCTCAGGACTACTTGAGCCTGTCAGAATAAAGCGGCCGACTTGTTCACGCTTCGCATCAATCACCCCTCGTAGTACCTGAAAAAGCAAAGGGCTGCGCTGTGCTTCATCAAAAATAACTTCCTTTGAATAATTCGCAAAAAAGTTCTCTGGATCGCTAAGCTCGGCAAAGTCAGATGGTCTCTCTAAGTCCATATATCGCCAATTAGGGCGAAGACTACGAGCAAGGGTTGTTTTGCCACATTGCCGTGGGCCTAAAATAGCCACTACGGGAAAGTTAGCAAGCAACTCCTCAATTTTAGCAGCATCATTTCGTTTAAGTTTCATAAATAACCAGTAATATCCATCCGTAGCGCACGGATTTTACTGGTATATTATCAGCAACCTATTGATAATTCAAGAATGTGAGCCTGAGCTCTAAATAGAGGCGATAGAAAAAGAGAGGCATCTCCTATTAACTGAAGTCAAATTTTTCAGAATGGTGAGACGAATTTTGAGTAATTTGTCAGGCATTTTGACAAAAAACTCGGCAAATTGTCATAATGCCTGTCAGATTGCCCATAATTTCACTTTTTGACAAAGAACTATCCCATGAAAAAATCTAACACGGATCTTTGCCGCTGCGCTTGGGTCACT
The DNA here is from genome assembly GCA_041689165.1 of Coxiellaceae bacterium. Classification (GTDB taxonomy): domain Bacteria; phylum Pseudomonadota; class Gammaproteobacteria; order Coxiellales; family Coxiellaceae; genus CAIQCE01. Next base: position 691 of record JBDNGR010000139.1, on the reverse strand, counting down.
ACTGATCCGCTATATCTCGACTATCATGACCAAGAATGGGGAGTGCCAATCTATGATGATCGCCTACTATTTGAGTTTTTAATCCTAGAAGGGATGCAAGCCGGTTTAAGCTGGTTAACCATTTTAAAAAGACGCGAAAATTATCGTGAATGTTTTGAGCATTTTGACACGAAACGTATGGCCACTTATAAGACTCGTAAAATAGAAAGCTTATTAAAAAATCCTGCTATTATTCGCAACCGCTTGAAAGTTTTATCGATTGTTAGCAATGCTCAGGCTAATTTGCAACTTCAACAAGATGAAGGCGGCTTGGCTAACTATTTATGGGGATTTGTCGATCACAAGCCTAGTCAAAATAACTGGAAAACATTTAAAGACGTTCCAGCAACTACTGAAATCTCGGACAAACTTTCTAAAGATTTAAAGAAGCGTGGTTTTAAGTTTGTCGGCAGTACGATTTGTTATGCGTTTATGCAAGCCGTCGGAATGGTGAATGATCACACTATTGATTGTTTTAGGCATACGCAAGTGAAGAAAATTAAATCGTAAATGAATCTTTCTCCGAAGAACCCGTAGGGGCAACCCCCTGTGGTTGCCCTCTCAACTGTACATCGATGTTATTTCAGAGAGGGCGGGCACGGGACCCGCCCCTACAGGTTCTTCGTAGAAAGTTTCGTTGTAAATAAATAAT
>JBDNGR010000138.1:0-18012 GCA_041689165.1 Coxiellaceae bacterium | reverse complement strand
TCTTGACGTCGCATTAGCCCGCTTCCTCAATCACAAAAGCTCGAAAGAGCCCAACTATTCCTTCGCTTTTGCTCAATCCTCATCGGGCTGCTACTCGCAAGCTGAAACTTAAAACTTCGCATATTGAGGTGCGATGGGTATATATCGCTTGGGCGATGTTTGGCAACAAACCTAAAATCAATCCAACCGAGGAAAAAGAGATGCAAGGCAATGCTGCTGATCTTGCCTTTTTTCCACTCACTATGCCCATTACCACCGGTGCTGGTGCCATGGCCGTTACTATTACGCTCTCTGCTGACCTAAGCAAAAACTCTCTTAGTTTAGGTGAATTTGCTGCCGCACTCACAGCGATTATTGCCGTGTGTATCACGGTCGCTATCTGCTATCGCTATGCGGACACGATCTTCAATCGTTTAGGTAATATTGGCTCGAATGTGATCACACGCATCACCGCTTTCATTTTATTGGCGATTAGCATCACGATTATTTGGAATGGAATTTTGGGTTTGATTAACCCGCTTTTGAATCAGGCAAGGTCGTTGTAGCTTGGGCTGAGCTTGCGAGTCCGCGAGCTTGCGCTGCCCAACATCCGATAATGATTTTTTTCGCGATACCTTAAAAACCTAAACTCTCAAGTGTTGGACGACGGGATTGAAATGATCTTGGTCTTGTTTGCATGACCTACTATTCAAGCATTGTGGCGATCAATGGAATCACACAAGAAAATAGTTGGGGTGTTTGGGCCGCGCATGCTCGATGACTCGCAAGCTCAGCCCAAGCTACGATCAAGAACGCGGCGTGCGTTTGCCACCACCGCTTTTTCCGTCAGTGCTTTTGCGATGAGTAAAACCGGTAGAATTATGGCGGGCGCCAGCTTTACCACCGGCTTTGAATTCACGACGGCCTTCGCCGCCAGACTTAGCTCTAGATTCACCCCGACGTTCAGTCCTAGCTTCACTTCGAGGTTCACCGCGAGGCTCGCCACGCGAAGGTGATTCTTTTCTAAAATCACCGCGTTTTTCGCCTCTAGCATCAGGTTTAGCAGAATCACGCCGTGAATCACTACGTGCTTCACGGCGTCCTGGATTAAAACTTTTGGGAGGGGAACGACGCGCATCGTTACGCGAATTAGTACCTGATTTCTTTCTAAAACCACCTTCACCCACATCTGAGTCATGTGACTGACGCGGTTTAGATTCTACGCTCGTTTGGAACGATTGTTGCAACAAAGCGGCTAAAATATCGATAGCCTCGTTATCAGCCACTAATTCTTCTGCCATTTTCTGAAAAATATGCTTAGTGCCTTTTTCTAAAATACCATCAATACCCTGCTTCAAGCGTTTTGCTTTACTCTGCAATACATCTTGTGCTTTAGGTGAATCCGCTTTACGTACTTGGGCATTGATGCCACGTATCATCTGACCAAAGCCGCGTAACTCAGCAGGCGCTACAAAAGTAATCGCAATACCCTTCTTGCCCGCACGGCCAGTACGACCAATACGATGCACATAAATTTCGCCGCTTTGCGGTAAGGAATAATTAACTACGTGCGTTAAATCGCTTACGTCAATACCACGCGCCGCCACATCAGTCGCAACTAAAATACTGGATTTGCGCGCTTTGAATTTTTTAAGTCGAGATTCGCGTGTGCTTTGTGAAACATCACCATGCAAAGCTTCAACTGCATAACCATGACCTAATAATTCTTTGGTAAGATCATCCACATCTAATTTAGTGCGGCAAAAAATAACTCCATAGAAGTCATCTTCGAGTTCAATAAGTTGCGCTAGAGTTTCTAGGCGTTCACTGCGACGAACTTCATAATAAACTTGATCAGTTAAATTAACTGCGTCCGGATCTTTCTTAACCGACACGACTTTTTTATCCGTCATGTATTTGTCGGTAATATCCATAATCGGCTTTGGCATCGTTGCTGAAAACAACAAAGTACGACGCTTAGGCGGACAGGATTTTAGAATTTCTTCGATATCATCGATAAAGCCCATACGTAGCATTTCATCAGCTTCATCAAGCACCACGTACTTGATCTTGCCCAACTGGATGCTGCGACGTTCTAAGTGATCTAGCAAACGACCTGGAGTCGCTACCACCACATCAACACCGCGCTTTAGACTGCGTAATTGGTCTTGCATAGAGGCGCCACCATAAATCGAAAGCACTTCGAGTTCTTTATCAACTCTTAGAGAATTAATCTCAGTAGCAACTTGAATAGCCAGCTCGCGGGTCGGCACCATAATCAAGGCTTGCACATAACCCAAAGCATGGATTTTTTCGAGTATCGGGAGAGCAAAAGCCGCGGTTTTGCCGGTACCAGTTTGCGCTTGCGCAATCACATCGTGCTTGTCTTCCAGCACCAAGGGAATCGCCATTGCTTGAATGGGAGATGGCTGGGTAAAGCCTTTGCGTTCAATAATTTTTAGTAAATCAGCGGATAGGCCTAAGGCCTTAAATTCAGAGTGAGACATGGGGATTAATATATCTACAGAGGGTTATAAATGGGCGGCAAGCGTAGCATGAGAACAAAGAATGCACAAATCTATTTGGCTAAAAGCCGCTTTTGTCGCGAAAAGTCTTCAATACAGTGATTCCAGAGAGCTTAAGGGTCTGCAGTCTGTGTCGTAGCAGAGCCTGTGGTGACGGAGCGTTTCGTAGCCAACAGGCAGTACATAGTCGGCACCATAAACAAAGTAAAGACCGTGCCAATCAACATACCAGAAGCGATCACAAGACCTATATTGAAGCGACTGTGTGCACCGGCGCCCTCAGCTAAAATGAGCGGCAAAACACCCACCACCATGGCGGCTGTAGTCATTAAGATCGCCCTTAAACGTACGCCCGTCGCCTTAATAACGGCATCACGGATACTCAGACCTTCTTCACGCTGCAACTGATTCGCGAACTCCACAATCAAAATACCGTGCTTGCTGATCAAACCAACCAAAGTGACTAAACCTATCTGCGTATAGACATTGATGGTGGCTAGGCCCAGGTTTAAAGGAATAAGAGCGCCGCAAATCGACATAGGCACACTTATCAGAATAATAATGGGATCACGGAAGCTCTCGAATTGCGCAGCTAGTACCAGGAAAATAACCAAGAGCGAAAAAGCGAAAGTCAGCATTAGGCTATTCCCTTCCTGCATGAATTGGCGCGATTCACCACCATAATCATGGCCCATTCCAGGTTTTAGCAATTTCGCAGCTTCTTTTTGCAAGTAATCCAAGCCCTCACCAATCGTTTTACCCGGCATTAGCATACCAACGATCGCCGCGGAATTGAGTTGTTGAAAGCGCGTTAATGAATTGGGCTGCGCTTCGCGTGTCACGCTAACAATCGCCGACAGCGGTATTAATTCGCCACTTTGCGTTTTAAGCTGTAATTGATTAATGATGTCAGGATTGTCACGACTCGCGCGCTCTAACTGCTGAATAACCTTGTAGCTACGCCCTTGCAAATTAAAACGATTAACATAATTTTCACCCAGAGCACCCGCTAATTGTTGCGCCACATCAGCCATACTCACACCCAAGACGGCGGCTTTATTACGATCGAAATGAAACACATACTGCGGCGTGTCAAATTGCAAAGAGTTGCTGACAAAAATAAATAAGCCGCTATTTTGTGCCGCAATTTTAAGCTGTTCGGCTACTTTGAATAGATCCTTGAAGTCACCAATAGAAGTTAATTCAAAATCGATAGGTAAACCATGGCCGCTAGAGGGTAAAGCGGGCAAAGGAAAAGCATAAATTTGTAAACCCGCGATTTCATTTAGCTGAGGTTCTAATCCCGCCAATACCTCTTCTTGCGATTTTTTACGTTGATCCCAAGGCTTTAAAATCATACCGCCAAAACCTGAATTAGCAGCACCCATACCCTTAATTAAAAAATAATCCTGCATTTCAGGTGTTTTTTTAAAGATCTCATCAATTTGCTGGGAAAATCTTTCGAGATAATCAATATTGGCATAACTGGGTGCGCTCATGGAAGTAAAGAGCACACTCTGGTCTTCGGTGGGAGCTAATTCTTTAGTAGAGCTCGCATAGAGAAAATAACAACTCACTAAAATTAAAGCCGCGATTGACAAGGTCAATTTACGCGCATCAAGCACCTCACGTAAGTAGGCCTGATAAATCTCACGTAAGCGATTAAATTTTGCATCAATGAAGTGCACATAACGATCTTGGCTTAAATGAGCACTCAAGACTTTCGAGCACATCATAGGTGATAAGCTTAAAGCCACCACCCCGGAAATAATAACCGCGCCAGCCAAAGTAAAAGCAAATTCCGTAAATAAAGCACCCGTAATACCTGTCATAAAGCCGATGGGGGCGTATACAGCTGCCAGGGTAATCGTCATTGAAATCACCGGCATCGCAATTTCTCGCGCACCTAATAATGCGGAATCCAAAGGTGACTGACCTTCCTCGATATGTCGATAAATATTTTCCACTACTACAATGGCATCATCGACCACCATACCAATGGCTAAAACCATAGCAAGCAAGGTCAAAAGATTAATCGAGTAACCGAGAAACAACATAAAGGCACAAACACCGACCAGCGAAAGTGGAATAGTAATCACCGGAATGATCACTGTACGCAGCGATCCTAGAAAAGCATAAATAACCAAAATAACGATCAAGCTGGCTTCTATAATCGTCATAACCACTTCATGAATTGAAGAGCGAATATATTGCGTAGCATCATAAACCACACTTTGCTGCAAAGCCGGCGGAAATGCTTTTTGAATATCGGGAAGTTCTTTACGTAAATCACTAATAACAGTCAGTGGATTAGCCGTTGGCGTGCCTTGAATAGCGACAAAGATCGCTTTTTTGCCATTAAAGGTGACTGAGGAGTCATAATTTTCTGCACCTAACTCAACCCTTGCCACATCTTTGAGACGAACTATCGTATTAGCCTCTTGTTTAATGGGAATATCTTTAAACTCATCTAAGCTTTGTAAGTCAGTGCGCGCATTGATATTAATAGCGGTAAAAGAGCCTTTGGTATTGCCTGCTGCGGCTTGAATGTTGTAACTCTGCAAAGCTGAGCGCACATCACCCGGAGTGATGCCTAGAGCCGCTAATCTGTTAGTCTCCAACCAAACTCGTAAAGCAAAATTACTACCGCCCAATACTTGTGCCGAAGCTACACCACTGATGGTTTGTAACTTGGGCTGCACAACACGCAAAATATAATCCGTCATTTGTTGCGCATTCATATCATGGCTGCTGTAGCTGATATACATCAAAGCCACATGAGAGCCGGTGTCTTTCTCGATAATAGGCTTATCACTCTGCTCAGGTAATTCACCACTAACCTGATTCACTTTGCTCATGATATTGGTGAAAGCAATTTCAGGATCGTAATTAAGCTTGATATGCGCCGTAATAGTGCTTATACCTTGCGCGCTCTCCGAGCTCAAATAATCGATACCATCGGCACCCGCAATAGCTGATTCCAAGGGCGCTGTGATAAAGCTACTCATTAATTGCGCGGCAGCACCGGGGTATGCCGTGCTGACACTGATAACAGTATTGTCCATCTTTGGGTATTGACGCAGCGGCATTTCCAGCATAGCGCGCAAGCCTAACAAGAGGATAAGCAAGCTCAGCACCACCGCAAGCACGGGTCGTTTAATAAAGATATCAGTGAATCTTAGCATCAGTGACTACAGCTCAATCTTATTATCAATTTTTACACTCGCTCCATCATTCAGCTTCAGTTGGCCCGCTGTGACGACCAACTCACCCACTTTCACGCCTTTCAAAATCGCAATCTGTTTAGCGCGAGTCTCACCTAGAGTCACCACGCGCTCATGCACTATATATTCCGCTGCCTTTTTGGCTGATTTCTGTTTCTCAAGCACATAAACGCTATCACCATACAGGCTTGAGCTGACCGCAGTAGCTGGTACCACGACAACTTGTAAAGGTTTATCCAAAGCAACTTCTACATGGCCAAACAAGCCTGGCAATAGCCGCTCATCCGCATTAGGAATAGTCGCCTGCAAATCAATATTGCGAGTGTTGGAATTGATCTTAGAATTGATCGCCGTGATCTCACCTTTAAAAACTTGTCCTGGGTATGTATCCAAACTCAACAATACATTTTGGCCGATTTTTATTTCAGCGAGATGCTGCTCTGGCAAAGAGAAATCTAAATACAGTGGATCCATAGCCTGCAAACTCGCAATACTCGTTCCCGGCGTAAGGTATTGCCCTACACTAACTTGTAAAATTCCAAGCTTGCCGGCAAAAGGCGCCACAATATGTTTCTGGGCTAACAGTTGTTTCTCTTTATTAACCTCAGCTTGTGCTTGCTTCAAGTTGGCAGAGGCTTGATCAAAATCCTGATTGGAAATAGCATGTTCTTTAATCAACATTTTTTGTCGCTTGAACATGGCTTCGGTGAGCTCCAGCTGAGCTTCATAATTCAGTAGTGCTTGCTGATCAATACGATCATCAAATTCGATGAGTAATTGGCCCTGATCGACTTTATCGCCTGATTTCACATAAATCTTAGTCACAGTGCCCGCTACTTCTGCAGCCAAATCTATGCCCTGCACCGCTCGCAGACTGCCAACCGTTTGCAATACCGGTTGCCATTCTTTGGTTTCCGCTTTGGCGGCCGATATAGTAACAGCAGGAGGCTCAAAGCCTGCAAAAAATTGCTTAACCATGATGACTTTGACGATATTAAACAGTAGTAGTCCACCAAAGATTAAAATCAGTACTGAGATAACGACGGTTTTGGCTTTAGGTCTTTTGCTGAAAAGTGTTTTGACGCGCTGCCATAATGAATTGCTTGACATGTATGATATACCTCTCTTACAAGGGATAATCATAGCACTCACTAAGAAGCGGCAGCAATGCTATCAATAAAACTCAGACAGACTAACGGCTAGGAGCCGGAGGCGCCCCACTTATTTTTGCCACAGGAGCGTAGCGTAGAATAACTTGCTAAGCCGCTTGTATCATAGCTTGAGCTGGAATTCTACGTGCTGGATCCGCTGGAGCTGGTCGCGGTAAATGCGTAAGAGGCCGATAAAAAAACTCGTAAGATTTGTCATTTTTATCTATTAGGCCAATCTAAACTATCGATTATCTCTCTACCTTCTAATTGATTAGAGTAGCCTCATAACTAACTAGCTGAGGTATAAATCATGTTAAAAATAGGTGATCGGTTTCCACAATTTAATTTAAAAGCTACGGTGAGCATCGAACTTAACACGGCTTTCAAAGATATTTCGCACCAGCCCGTTTGCGCATGAACTTTATGGCTAATCCTGGTGTACCGAAGATTGATTTTAAACTTTATAGTTTAGCCGCCTCCATCCTCAACGGCTGTGGCGCTTGCATCGACGCGCATACCAAACATTTATTGAAATTAATGGTATTGCCCGAAGCCATTCAATCAACCGCGCGAATTGTGGCAGTGATTAATGCGCTGAGTAGTGTTTTGGATTCGCCATAACAGTTGACAAGCTTGGGCGTAGGGGCGGGCCCCCGTGCCCGCCCTCTCGATTGTACATAAATACCAATCGGCGCGAGCATGCGCGGCCCAAACATCCGATAACGATTTTATTCGCGATACCTTAAAAACCTCAACTCTCAAGTGTTGGACGGCGGGATTGAAATGATCTTGGTCTTGGTCTTGTTTGCATGACCTACTATTCAAGCATTGTGGCGATCAATGAAATCATACAAGAAAATAGTTGGGGTGCTTGGGCCGCGCATGCTCGCGGACTCGCAAGCTCAGCCCAAGCTACAAGAACAGCTCAAATATGCCATAGCCCAATAAAGCCAAAGAAATAACTAGCTCGAATAACAAAAGCCACAGCCCACCAAACAATTGATATTGCCCATTCATTTTTTTCACATAACGACCTGAATAGCACATCAAAACCGGCAGCAACATCAATAAAACAACACAACAAATACCGGCATAACTAAGCGCTTTAATAAAAGCACCAGGATAAAAAACCACCATCAGCAACGGCGGCAAAAAAGTTATACTTAAAGCAGTTGCTCGGCCTTTGAATGATTTAGCCAGCTTTAAGCCATCTGACAAAAAATCATTCAGGCATAATGAAACTGCTAAGAAGGAAGTTGTTACACAAATAATAGTAAATAGATGCGCAAGGCTACTGATCCAGTGGTTATCAAGACGCGTGCTTAAAGCTTGGGTTAAGTCACCGACAGCATGCTCGCTAGTACTCATGGCGATTAAACCTGCAGATCCCTCACTAGAGATACTACCCTGCACCACCCAATTCCAAAACAAATAGCAAATCAACGGAATTAAACTGCCAATGGCGGTCGTTAAGCGCAAAGCTTTAACGTGACTTTTGAAATAACAACGCAATGAAGGCATTACAATGGCATAACCGAACGAAGTAATAACCGGCAAAAAAGCCAGCTTAGCGGCAGACCAGGGACCCGAAATTAAGTTCGACGTTTTTACATGAGGAATGATTAAAGCAATTAACAAGATAAAGGCGATTAATTTAACACTCATCAAACCTCGATTCGCCCAATCAACACTGCGTATACCATCCGCGACTACCGCACCAAACAGAAGTGTAAATAGAATAGTATTGATACTCGGTGGCAAGTGAATCTTAAGCATGCCTAAAACATTTGCCAGTAAATCACCACCACCAGCCATGAAAGCCGAAAGCAATGCATAGAGTAATAAAAGATACGCAACCCAGGTTATAAACTCACCCTGACGACCCAAAGTACTACGAGCCATAGTGATGAGATTTGCGCCTTCTGGAAGCCAGAGTGTTACTTCCAACATCAAGAAAGCACCGATAGTCATGACAGCCCAGGTGAGTAATAACAGCAAACCCGCGGGCGCAAAACCCATAGCAGCCGTTACCATTGGTAAAGCCAGAATAGAGGCTCCAATTGAAGTACCGATAATAAGTAAAACACCACCTACAATCTTAGCGAACATGAAATCTCCCGTGAGTATTTGAGCCCTATATTTTTAGGTTTAAGTCTATACCCATCTCGAGGGTCGAGAGGTCTATTCTACGCAGGCAGCAAAACTTCAGAATACTGTATTAAGTAAAATACTCAAGTAATCTTCACCAAAAACACGGTATTGAGAAATCATCTCGGAAGATTATGCTTGCACGAAATATTTCTAAGGAGACGAGTATGAGTATCTACATGAAAATACCTGGAATTGATGGCGATATCAGCGCACAAGATCATGAGGAATGGATCCAACTATCGCATTTGAATTTTTCCACCAAGCGCTCACTCAGCATTGAACCTGGTCGCATAACCGATCGTGAATCAACCCGGCCCAGTATCAGCGAATTAGAAATTATCAAAAAGATGGATAAGACCAGTCCGCTGCTATTTAGCGAGTCCTGCACGGGCAAAGCCAAAGCTGAAGTCAAGATCGATATCTGCCAAACCGGCAGCAGCTTAGTTCCCTACATGCAATATAGCCTGCGAAATGTCATCGTCAGTGGTTATAGGGTTAATGCTGACGATGAGTTTTATCCGACTGAAACAATAAATTTGAGTTTTGATCGTATCGAAATGCGTTACACGCCTTTTGATGAGCTTAACCAGGCGCAAAGTCCGATCCCTGCCGCCTATGATCTTAAGAAAGCCACCACTCTTTAGGAATACACCATGCTATACAAAACGCTGAAATTAAGTCCCATAAATCCAGAATTCAAATCGCTTTCAGATGAAGAACGACCCAAAGTTCGAGTCTTGAATTTGGATGAAGTCGAGATTTATCAGAATAAGCAAGATTTTTTCATTAAAAGCAATATGGGTGATTTAAAATTAAAATCAGGTGATGAATTACTAGTTGATCGTGTTTTATTTAGAGTCAGCTTTTGCGAAAACGCCGTTATCGAATCAAGTCTTTTTAAACAGGAGAATGATAGCTTTTCTTTTGAAAAAGATGATGAGTTTACCACGCTGAAATCCAGCAATAAAAATCATCCACTAGCATTTTTATTCAGCAATGGTAGCCAGGATGAATAAGCTCATGGCTGTCTTATCATTAGTCACCGCTCTTAATCTATCTGGCTGTGAGTATGTGCATACCAATAGAAATCTTGCGACTACCATCAAAGCATCGAGCGAGTTAAATCCAGATCTGAATGGCAGAGCTTCACCCTTGGTCATTAGCATCTACCAATTAAAAGATAAATTAGCTTTTAAAAGTCTGAGTTATGAGCAACTGAGCCGAAATCCCTATAAGAACTTAAAATCGAGCCTAATTGATTATACCAACCTAGAAATTCAGCCTGGACAACAACGAAAAATTGAACGCAAGATGAACACAAAAACCCTATATCTTGGCATCGTGGCCGCTTACCGGAAACTGAGCGAATCGACCTGGCGGAAAATTGTTGAAATTCCTAAAGGAACTCGACCGCTCAAGTTACAGATTTATTTAGCCAAACAACAACTCAATACCAAAGTGAGTTAACGGAACCTGTATAAATTAGATATTTTGGCTTAAGAGCGGCGTACAGTTTTTGAAAATCCGCAGTTTATGAGCATAAATGAGGATTCGAGAAAAGTGCGCACCAAAATATTAAGACCAAAGAGCAATTTAGAGAGGCACCCTTAAAAATGAGCTCAATTTATAACAATATACAGTGGCAAGAAGGTATGCTCTTAAAACCACAACATTTTCAACAAAGTGAGCGTGCACAAAAATATTTAGTCAAGCAACAAATTAGCCTGTTGCATTCACACTACTGGGGATTTTTCGAATTAGAATTTGATGAAGAAGCCTTAGGGCAAGGATATCTGCTAATCAAAAAAGCGAGTGGCTATTTTCAGGATGGAACACTGTTTAGTATTCCAGATTTGAATTTGGCGCCTGAAATGATGAGCTTAAGTGCTATCAATATCCCATGTTCAATTTATATAGCTATTCACCATGAGCCTAAATCTGCCTATCAAACCGAAAGTGAAGCAACCCGATACACTAAGCACAACTTAAAAATTGGTGATTGTGAAAATGATATTTTAGATTTGTGTGAAATTGCCACGAAGTCGGACAAAATATTACTACTCGACGATACACAGCACACTTCAGCTTACCAAAGCCTGAAGATTGCTACTCTGAAGCTTATGAATTCATCTAACAAAGATTGGCTAGATGAAAAATTCATTCCTTCGCTTATTAACATTCAAGCCTGGCAAGGGCTTTATTCTAAAGCAAAAATATTATTTAACCTGATTAAAGAAGAAATTGAATCAAGACCTAACGACTCAAAGAGTCTCGAACACAAGAATATGCCTCAGTGGTTACACATCAACTATCTAGATCAAGCCTATCGAAAACTTGGTCATTTATTAGCTTTGGCAAGACTACATCCAGAACGACTCTTCGAGGCATTAGTAGAAATTAATGCTCAACTCAGTTTTTCTCAATCTTCAATAACAAATACTCAGAACAACTATGACCACAACAATTTATACGACTGCTTTATGCCACTGATAAAAAAAATAAAACAAAATATTAGGGTTGAATTTAACTCAAAACTGACACAAATCGCACTGCAAGAGAATCAATATGGGTTTTGGCTAACAAGCAAGATTGAGGCACCGCTGCTGAATAAAGAATTATTCATCTTAATAAAAAATCTTGAAAATGATACATTGAACCCAGAACACATAATCAAACACTTGAAAATCGGCACCCAAAGAAATATCACTACTTTAGTGAAACAAGCCCTACCTGGAATCGGACTCAATAAAGCGATAACTCTTCCTTCAGCCATCCCCTATACGAAGCAGGACTGTATATTCAAGCTCGAACAAAATGGGCAGTTCTGGCAAGAAGTGCTAAGGGAATCAATCATCGCCGTACACGGAAATCATTTGATTGGAAAATTTCAGCCACAGCTCTGGGTGGTCGAACCATGAAATTTCAAACTCATCATCCCGCTTCTCTTATTAATGCAGCGACGCCAATTTTAAAATTTATAGCACAGTTCAACCTGCTCGAAGCCCATCAGTACACTGAACAGCAGACCGAAGGCATTCACCAACGCTTACTGACGGAAATCCACAAGTTTCAGCTAAAACTTATACAACAAGACTTTAATAAGCTGAAAGTACTAGCTGCCTCCTATTGTTTAGTTACGTGTCTAGACGAGCTTGTGATGAATTCCAATCTCATTCATGGCTATGATTGGTCTAAACACAGTCTGCTCTCTATTACCCACAATGAAACTTGGGGCGGTGAAAATTTTTATAAAATACTCCATTATTCTTTACAAAAGCCCAGCTCATATCTGGAACTAATCAACTTAATACGTTTGTTACTCAAGTTTGGCTACAAAGGCAAATACTATCAGCTTCGTCATAGCAGCGATGAGCTTAGCAGCTCGAATCATTGGCCTAGACCCTTTCCTGAAACCATTTTAAACAAATCCACTGGATATAAATTTATCATCCAACCAAAGCCGAAGCTCAAAGCCAAACAAATTATTAAATTTTGTCAGAGATTGGTCTACGCCCTACTGACTATTATTCTGCTCATCACAGCGCTATATCACTACCAGTTGAAAACACAGTCTAAAGATCTAATCAAAAAACTGACGATTGAGGCACAGAATTGAATATGAGATGGATCCAGCTTATTAATCAACTAACCCTTGAAAGGCTTAATCAGCTCAAGCGGGCCATTAGTGAAGATCAGATATGGCTGAAATTCTCAATCCCATTGTTAATTATCCTGACTAACAATGAAAATCTAGCCGTGATCGAAGGAAAAAATAGCAAAGCTATAGTTTTAAACTATAAAAGCCAACTCAACCAAGAAAAGCGAGATCAGATCTATAAGAACAATAGAAAAGTACGGCATATTATTATTCAGTTCGAACTTGATAAACTGGCTGATAAAAGCAACGCCGAGCTCAGCCATTTATTGAGAACCATAATGCGCTCGCTAGTCGAGCTTAACACCCTTCTTCGTTCCAGACTAAAAATAACTCTCGAATTGACTAATCTTGAAAAATTTCATGGTTTCACTGAATTTTTTGACAAAGCGAATATTTCATTCGGTATCGAAAGTCATTTCACCCATATAAGATCTACCGAGTTTTACCCTAAGCTTGAACAGGCCTATTCAAAATTGATTCAAACTATCAAACAAGAAAGCTTGATCAGGATTTATCAATCTCATGACATGAAGACAAACCACAAACTCTATCTATTTTCTGAGTTCCTAGAAACTCATGCTGCGAAAATGCTATTTATCGTCAAAGAGTTATTAAAGCCGAATCACATCAAACGCAAAGTTAGCTTGCATGGCATTTACTTTAATGGCGAAAAAAGCACACAATCCAGCTCATCTAGTTATCTAAAGCCACAGAGCATTTGTCGTCAGGCTTTAAATATTGTCACTCAACAATCCAATCTAAGTTACGCCTTTCATAAGCTTAATTTAATCCCATACTTATGCTTCAGTTTCATTGCGTGTAGCTTATCATTAAGCACCATAACGCTTATCAAAATGCGACATGAATATGTCAGCCAATTACAATTCAGCAAAGAAGCTTTGCGGCTAGTCGATGCCATTAAGCTTAACGAAACTAACCCAGCGAACGATCCATTACTGTTGGTTAAGCTCATCGTTGAAAACTCGATTATTAGTAGCAACCCAACACATCAGTTACGGCTCATTCCTTACTCCTATACTTTGGAAAATAGAATTCATCAGTTGATCAATCCTCGCTTTTCAAATCTATTATTTAAGCTGATGCCGACTTATCTAGCTGAAAAGCTCCATGACACAGGCCTTGCAATGCCAGAACACTGGATGGCAAGCCTAGCTTATCTGTCGCTCAGCAAACCCAAACAACAGCATTATTTAAGCGATGCTCTTTGCTTTTTTTGGTTACTTGAAGCGAAACGATTTTCCGCGGCTTCATGCCAACAACTACCACAATGGATCAACCCCAAACTAAGCACCATCAAACAAGACATTATCGCCACTTCCCGCGAAAGACTATTGGAAAACGACTTGGCCGAACGTGTTTTTGCTCACTTCTACGCACAAAGCCGTATAAACCCAGAGGATAGCATTGCTCTAGACAAATCATTTGCTAATCTAAAAAGCTTGATTACAGATGAAGATGCAAGCCATCACTTATTTAAACCCTTCACGCGCACTTATTCATTGAACATGAATGCTCTATTAGACTCTTACTCTCAAGATGCCAACTTCCTGGGACTCGAAGAAGACCTAAGCGAGCTGTGGTTTAAAGAACAAAATGAGCGATTTCAACAAATTTTTCGCCAATCAGTGCTGAAGTATTGGCAACAGCGTTTAGCACAAATCCATATTAAAAATTTTCAATCAATTTTTGACCTAGAAAACTTAAGCTCTATGCTCGGTAAAAATCGTTCCAACTTACAAAAATTGTTAAAGCTTATCAATCAATACCAACCTGAATGGCTTAACCAGACCCAAGCCGAGCTTGATTATTTCGACTATAGCAAAGTAGCGGACTGGCTAAAGTCAATCAGCAGAAAACTCAACACCATCAAACAAACTAACAACTCTGGCGCTGCAGCCTTCGAGCTAATGAAGTCAGTCCAGGAAGCTGAAACTAACACTGAGTTCTCAGCTATCATACAAATCAGCAAGTCTGCCCCTTATCCTTTAAGCCAATGGCTCACTGAGATTTACCAGAATGCTTGGTATCTATTGGCACAGATTTATATAAAGCATGTTAATGCTGAATGGCAAAATACTATTTTGCCTTTCTACAACGAGACGATCAAAGATCATTATCCACTAGCTCAGTCAGACTCCGAACTGAGTTTGAATGATTTTCAATATTTCTTCGGACCAGGACAGTTATTAGATAATTTTTTTAAAGAACATTTAGCGCTTTTTTTCACCCTCAACGCTAATGGTCTCACTTTGAAATCTCAAGCCGGCTTAAAACTGGCCATCGCGAAATCTTCTCTCGATTTTTTAAATTCATTAGTTTTCATCCAGCAGAATTACTTCGATGCTAATACCTCATTACCCAGAGTAGAATTTAGTATCGAACCTGTTGAGCTAAGTCGTGAGACTCGCCGCTTGCAACTGAGCTTAGGAGCTTCTCAGCTCAGCTATCAACATGGCCCACAGTATACGCACAAAGTAACATGGCCAAGCATAGAATATAACGAATCAAGCCTTAGACTTCTAAGCTTCAGCGCTCATACCGATGAAATAAGTATTCGAGGAGAATGGAGTTTATTTCGATTATTTGATGCAGCCGTTCGAAACAATCCAAGCTCTAACCAACTTCAACTGGATTATGAATTCCCTAAGCAGAATTGTAGCTTCGTCATTAAGCATTTGTCTGACCCCAGCATTTTAACATTGCTTAAACTCAAAAATTTAAAGTTTCCAGCTCAATTACTTTCATCCAACCAGCCTGCAGGAGATATCGATGATCCATCACCACCGTGACCACACCAACCCAAAAGCTCAAAGCAGAGTTCAAATACGCTATGAGGTTGAAACCGAAAACGGCACACAAGAAAGAGAATTACCTTTTGTTATAGGCGTGATCGGTGATTTTTCTGCCAGCAACACTGAGCTTCCTTCATTAAAAGAGCGTGAGTTTATCAACATTGATAATAGCAATTTTGATGAAGTGATGGCTCAAATCAATCCAAAACTTCAAATGGTGGTCGATAATGTCTTGACTGAGGATGATTCATTGCTTCCGTTAAACCTAAGTTTCAAATCTATACGTGACTTTGAACCTGAACGACTCATTAACCAAATTGAGCCTCTGGCGAAACTCAAACTGGCACGCGACAGATTACGTTCTTTGTTAAATCGTACTGAATGCTCTGAGGAACTGGAAAATAATCTTAAAACTATTTTAAGCAACGAAGAATTTTTACTCCAACTGGCCGCTCAAATTCCGGAGTTAGCACATGAATAAAAAAATCCAGCAAGACAAAAGCTTATGCCCTCTTAGTTTACTCACAAAGGAATTACAACAGCAGCCCCGCCTTACACCCTTAATCAACACTTTTGTAGAACGAGCACTTGAAGGAAGCTTGGTATATGAGCGCAGTCTGGAGCACAGTATTAATCGGGCTATTCAGTTGCTTGATCAAAAAATTAATCGCCAGCTAAGTAAGCTACTGCATCACCCTCTTTTTAGCCAGTTCGAAGGACGTTGGCGTGGTCTTAATAAATTGGTACACCACACAGCAACTTGCAGCAATCTCAAAGTAAAATTATTAAGCTGTAATCTAACAGAACTGCACCAAGATTTTAGCGCCCATGAAGAATTAGACCACACACAACTTTATAAAAAAATATATCAAGCTGAGTTCGGCACACCTGGCGGCCAGCCATATGCAAGCATCGTGCTGGATCATGAATTTGATCATTCAAGCGAAAATTTAAATTTGTTGAACAAGCTAGCGAAACTTGGCTCAGCAGCCTTTTGTCCTATCATCAGCGCTGCGGCACCTTCATTGCTAGGCTTGAATACCTGGCAAGACATCGATAAACCACGCCAACTTGAAAAAATTACTTTTACGAATGAATATTTAATCTGGAATCATTTCCGTCAGAGCGATGAAGCACGCTTCATTTATTTGTGTATGCCACGTAGTCTAGCGCGTCCCGTTTATAGTCATTCCCCATCCAACACCCATGCTTTTAACTTCAATGAATTTACTGAAATCGAGCAAGCTAAAAATTCTAATAATTATTGTTGGATGAATTCAGCTTTTAATCTAGCTTCGCTAATGGCCGAGGCATTTAGCAAACACGGTTGGTGCATCAATATCCGTGGCAGTGAAAGTGGCGGTAAAATAAACCATCTGCCACTCTATGTTTATAAAAATAATCATGGTGAATTTCAATATCAATGCCCTACTGAAATTAGCATCAGTGATCAACGTGAAGCCGAGTTGAGCAAACTGGGGCTAATGCCCTTGTGCTACTACAAAAATACAGATTATGCAGTTTTCTTTGGCGCTGAATCCGTACAACAGAGCAAAGTGTATGACAAGACAGAGGCGACTGAAAATGCACGTATCTCCGCACGGCTTCCCTATATTATGGCCACCTCACGCTTCGCTCATTATTTAAAAATAATGGCGCGTGACAAAATTGGCAGCTTCATGAGCTCCGCAGAAATAAATGATCAGCTCAACCGCTGGATTCTTAATTATGTCAATGCTAATAAAGATTCGAAGCAAGAACTAAAAGCTAAATACCCCTTAGCAGAAGCCCGGATTGAAGTAACAGAAAGCGCTGGTCGCACAGGCCATTTCGAAGCCGTGGCTTGGTTGCGTCCTTGGTTGCAGATGGAAGAACTCAGCACTTCGCTACGTTTAGTAGCGAAGATACCGCAGCGTAGATTGAGCTAATTTGCAAATTCGCATGTTTATGCCGACCAACACCCGATAATGATTTTGCCCGCGGTAGCATTAAAACTCGGACATCCAAATATTGGGCGGCAGCAGCAAAATTATCTGTTGCCCAATTTTCAAGTATTGTTGTGGTATCCTGTCACAATCGCCCAGGAAGCATGCTTAAGCAATTAAGCTTGATAATTTTTTTGAAAAAACTCAAAAATTGCTCGACATCATTTTTTCACAAAATTGACCATTTCCTTACTCATTTACAGGTGCGTCCGTATGCCGTGCTATGAGACCGATGAGATCTTGTTTAGCCTGTTGTAATTCATCAAACATACCCCGTGTAGACGGCTATCTTAACCTGCCATAAAACGGCACAGGCCACAAGACCATTTCTTACGCAGCTCTTCTGACTTCACGTCTTTTACTCAGACAATCGATTATTTTATCAGTTAAAATGACGGGGCTATGAACCCTTATTAGCGTTGATGAATTTTGAAGCCCTCACGATAAACAAAACACCTTAGCCCCTGCGAGTGATTATTTCACAGAGGCGCCCCAAAAACCATTTTTCATAGCTAAGAATGCTTAT
>JBDNGR010000137.1:0-7569 GCA_041689165.1 Coxiellaceae bacterium | reverse complement strand
TTCGCATCTTGAGGTGCGATGGGTATATGAGGTAGCCATGATAACTCATCATCATCGCAGTCGAATCAGTCATTTATTTACCAATAGCTCCAGCAGAAGCTGGGAGGATTGGATACAGTTTTGCACAAGGCATGGTATTGAAAATCACGCACCGAGCAAGCCAAGTATAGCTTTAGGTGGTAGCACAATCAGTTGCTACAACGCATACCGCAGCACGATTTTTGCAAAATAATTAACTTTTCTTTTTAAGATAGATCAACAACAAGGAAACAGCTGCCGGTGTCATGCCTGGGATACGAGCGGCTTGTCCGACAGTAATAGGGCGGGTCTCTTTGAGTTTTTGCCTTACTTCATTCGACAGACTAATAATGTCGTCATAGTTAATATGAGGGGGGATTGTGCTTTCTTGTTGTCGCTGTTGTTTAGCAACCCCTTCGAGCTGCCTTTTAATGTAGCCCGCATATTTAGCTTGGATTTCAACTTGCTCCATCACGACCAAGTCGTCAACATCACTCTCAAATTGAATTGTTTCTTTTAGACTTAAATAATTTACTTCTGGTCGACGCAACAAGTCTAATAAAGAATATTCGCGCTCGAGTCGTTGATTAAAACGTTGTAAAAATGCTTTAGCGGGTTCTGATTCTGCCTGAACCCAAGTAGAAGCTAAGCGTGCGTGTTCACGCTCAATTGCTTCGCGCTTTTTAGCAAAGGCTTGCCAGCGTACTTCCTCGACACAACCTAATTCCCGGCCTTTAGCGGTTAAACGTAAGTCAGCATTATCTTCGCGCAAAGCTAAACGATGTTCAGCACGACTTGTGAACATGCGATAGGGCTCAGTTGTTCCACAGGTAATCAGGTCATCAATTAATACGCCCATATAGGCTTCGTCACGCCGGGGTGTCCACGCGTCTTTTTGCTGAACTTGGCGAGCTGCATTGATACCTGCGATTAAACCTTGCGCTGCGGCTTCTTCATAACCGGTGGTCCCATTAATTTGGCCAGCAAAATATAACCCCTGAATGTTTTTAGTTTCTAATGAGTATTTCAAATCGCGTGGATCAAAATAATCGTATTCAATTGCGTAGGCGGGACGGGTAATGTGGCAGTTTTCAAGTCCTGCAATACTACGCACAAATTGTTCCTGCACAGAATAAGGCAAACTGGTTGAGATACCATTTGGGTATAGTTCGTGAGTAGTTAAACCTTCGGGTTCTAAAAATATCTGATGCGAATCACGCTCAGCAAAGCGCACCACTTTATCTTCAATCGAAGGACAATAGCGCGGCCCAACTCCCTCAATTACACCGTCATACATGGGCGACTGATCTAGGTTGTCGCGAATAATCTGGTGAGTGTGCGCATTGGTGTGGGTGATATAGCAAGAAACTTGCTGTGGGTGTTGCTTCACATTGCCCAGAAATGACATTACGGGAGTGGGTTGATCGCCCGGCTGTTCTTTCAATTTAGAGTAATCAACTGTCCGCCCGTCAATACGCGGTGGGGTACCCGTTTTTAAACGGCCGACACGAAAAGCTAGGGCACGGAGCCGTTCTGCCAGAGCCAAGGCGGGTGGATCACCCGCGCGCCCACCTGAATATTGACTCATGCCAATATGGATCTTGCCTGCCAGAAAGGTGCCGGCTGTTAAAATCACAGCCGGCGCATAAAATTTTAGCCCGACCTGGGTGACCACGCCTTTAACCTGTTCGTTTTCGATAATCAGATCATCAACAGCTTGTTGGAATATTTTTAGATTAACTTGATTTTCTAGGCGGTGACGCACGAAGTACTTGTATAAATTGCGATCCGCTTGACCACGAGTCGCCCTTACCGCCGCCCCTTTGCTGCCATTGAGTACGCGAAACTGAATACCCGCATGATCGATGGCTTCCGCCATTATCCCGCCCAAAGCATCAATTTCTTTCACCAAGTGACTTTTGCCGATCCCACCAATAGCCGGGTTACAAGACATTTGCCCTAGAGTTTCAATGTTATGCGTCAGCAAAAGCGTGGCAACGCCCATGCGTGCAGCCGCCAATGCCGCTTCTGTACCAGCATGACCACCACCAATGACTATGAGCTCGAAATTATCAAACATGAAGCGCCTGCGCCTAATTAGTGGCGGCAAGTTTAGCACTTATCCACAGGGGATGACCAGGAGTCAGCTGCTTAAATCTCTTTCAAAACCTTGGATCACGAGTCTATTTCGTAGAAAAAATGCGCCAAGAGCCGAGGTGCATGGGTTAAATATGAGCATTCTGAGAGAATCTTTTTGCTAGAAATTGGCCGTCAGCCGCTATTTTATAAGGCGTTTATTAGTGGCCCGCTTTTGGTGGGGTCGGTTCGTTACTTGGGCTTTGTGGGCCATGTTCACCAGCATCTTCACCAAGATTTGGGGGTTGTATAGCTTCGTTGCCCAGGCTAAGCGCTAGGTTTCGATAAGTCTCATCGGCAGCAAGATCTGTTGGCTCAGTCTTCCCGCTACTGTTGATTAAGCTTCTGAGTCGAACGAAAAGGCTGGCCTTGGGCTCTGATCCTACTGAGCTCTTCGCTGGTTGCGATCCTTGCATTGTAGAAACATTGACCAGCATATTGGGCGCTGCTTGCGCTTCGTCTGGATTCAGCCATGTGAGAGATTCTCGTTTGGGTGCGCTCATAATAGCCTTCCTTAGCCTACCGATTACTAGTTATTTTTAGCTGGCAATTGGAGTATAGACGCTTTTTTTGAATCTGCTACTTGCCGATACAAAAATTTGTGAAAATTTCCCCCAGTAGATCGTCATTGCTGAACTCGCCCGTAAGCTCTGTTAGGGCGATCTGTGCCTGACGAAGGTCTTCGGCAACCAGCTCATAAGCATGATGGTCTTTTAATTGGTTCATTGCTTTGTTTAAAGCGGCCAAGGTTTTTTCAAGCGCATTAAGGTGGCGCCGCCTCGCGCTAAAACTTCCTTCGCTCGTGTTCTTATAGCCAACCAATGACTTCAGTTCTTCAATTAAAAGATCTATACCTTGTTCGCATCGAGCAGAAAGTGCTATTTCAATCTTGCCGTTTGATTCTGTGACTGCCGGCTGTTGGTTTAAAAGATCAATTTTATTTTTAACTGTGATAGTGGGGAGTTTCAAAATCAGCTGACGAAATTTTTCTGGCATCTCTTCAAGGATGGCTGAAGGGTTCTTTTCAGTGGCATCAACGACGAGTAAAACCACATCGGCTTTTTCAAGTTCAAGTTGCGCACGTCTAATGCCTTCTTGTTCCACTTGATCACTACTTTCTCTTAAACCCGCGGTATCAATGATGTGCAAGGGCAAACCATCTAAATTAATTTGTTCACGTAAAACATCGCGTGTGGTACCAGCGATTTCTGTGACTATCGCTGAATCTTTACCTGATAGCGCATTAAGCAAGCTTGATTTACCTACATTAGGTTTTCCCAAAATAATGGCGCTCATTCCTTCTTGTAATAAGCTGCCTTGGGTGGCTGTTTTAAATATTTTGTTGAGTTGCTCGATTAACTCTTTAAGATCTGTTGCACAACGACTCTCTTTGATAAAGTCGATTTCTTCTTCCGGGAAATCAATAGCCGCTTCAACAAAAACGCGTAGCTGAATGAGTTTGGCTAATAATTCATTAACTTGGACCGAAAACTCTCCCTGCAGCGATCGCAGTGCGGCTTTTGCAGCTTGTTCTGTGCTGGCATTAATTAAATCACTAATTGCTTCAGCTTGGACTAAGTCTAGTTTTTCATTCAAGTAGGCACGTTCAGAAAATTCGCCGGCTCGCGCTAAACGAACATCTGTTTCTTTTAAAATTGTTTTAAGTAACTGATCCAAAATGATTGGCCCACCATGAGCCTGTAATTCCAAAACATCTTCGCCAGTAAAAGAGTGGGGTGCTTTGAAATAAAGCGCGATACCTTGATCGAGCACTTCTTCATCTTCATTTTTAAAGGTGGTGAAATGAGCAAAGCGTGCTTGAGGGAGTTTACCGATTATTTTTTTTGCGACCTGCGCAACACAGGGTCCAGAGATACGAATAATTCCGATTCCACCACGACCGGGTGGGGTGGCAATGGCCGCGATGGTGTCACTGAAATAGGGTTTCATGTTTAAGGGCGCCTCTATAAATTGCTCTTTTGCCTTAATACTTTGTGCAGATTTTTCTCAAATCCTCATTTATCGTACATAAAATGCGGTTTTCTAAAAACGTGCGCCGCGCCTTAAGGCAAAATATCTAATTTATAGACGCGCCCTTAATTGAGGCTTCATCTGCTTTTGTGCGCTGAAGCCTAAACTCCAATTCGGGTTGAACGATTATTTCTTGGCGTGACGTTTCGCTTCCATCTTTTTGATGATGTACCACTGCTGCAATACAGATAAGCAGTTATTCACTAACCAATATAAAACCAAGCCTGCGGGGAACGACAAGAAGAACACCGTAAAGATTACAGGCAAAAACATCATTACTTTCGCTTGTGTAGGATCTGGAGGTGGAGGACTTAGTTTTTGCTGAGCAAACATACTCAAACCCATTAGCACCGGTAACACATAGAACGGATCTTTAACTGAAAGATCATGAATCCAGAAAATAAACGGTGCTTGACGTAATTCCACGCTTTCAAACAAAACATAGTAAAGCGCGATGAACACTGGAATCTGGACAACGACAGGTAAGCAACCACCCAAAGGATTAATTTTTTCCTTTTTGTAAATCTCCATAGTGGCTTGACTTAATTTCTGGCGGTCACTGCCATAGCGCTCGCGCAAAGTCGCTAAGCGGGGTTGCAATTCGCGCATACGCGCCATTGAGCGATAGCTGGCTTCGGATAGTTTGTAGAAAAGCGCTTTGATCAAAACAGTAACTAAAATGACCGACCAACCCCAGTTTCCAACCACATCATTAATATGATCCATCACCCAGAAGATGGCTTTAGAAATTATCCAAAGCCAACCATAATCGATGGTCAAATCAAGACCGGGCGCTAAAGGCTCTAATTGCTTGGTTGTTTCAGGTCCTACATAAAAAGTGGAGCTCAAGACTTCGCTTGCGCCTGGGCTGAGTGTAATCGCGGGTGTTAAGAATCCAATCGTATAAATCTTATCGTACTCACCAGAACCAAGTGAGCTGAGGTGGCTATAGTAATGATTGGTTTGTTTAGGATTAGGAATCCACGCGCTGAGAAAATAATGTTGCTGCATCGCCATCCAACCATTTTGGATGTTCATGCTGATGGATTCTTTCTCCAGTTTATTATACGGAAATTTCTGGTAGCGCTTTTCCGGACTAGAAATAGTTGCACCTTCATAAGTGCGCGGTTGTAAGAAACTATGTTCTTGCTCAACAGGCTTATGTTTAATTTGCGAATAAACACTACCGGTCCATGTTTTAGCAGAGCGGTTTTTAATTTGCGTATCAATGCTGATGGCATAGCTGCCTTTTTTGAAGTGATAAGTCTTGCTAAGACCCACATCACCAGCCTGTGCATTCAATACAACGCTCAGCTCATTTTGGTTTTTGCTTAATACATAATTATTTTCAGCTGCTTTGAAATTCAGCTGGCCATCTTTTGCTTCTACTGATCCAACCAAACCACTTTGCATAACATATAAGTTGTCTGGCTTATCTGATAGAACTTCGACTGGTACATTTTTTTCTTGTAAAGAGATTGGGTATTGCAATAAAGCCGCTTTAACAATGTCGCCACCCAAGCTGGTTATGTAAATATCTAAAACATCTGTCTTGACATGAATTAGCTTGCTCGCTATTTCAGTAGCTAGTGCCTTTCGACCAATGTTACCAACTGGTGCTTCAGTGGTGTTGGATGCCACAGGCGTTTGATAATTAGTCGGTACATAATTTTGATTTTCTGCTTGTGCAACTTGCGCTGCAGGCTGAGTAACGGGGTGTTCTTTCAACCAAATGTTCCATAAAGTAACACCGATCATCGCTAGTAGGGCGTACAGAGCTAATTTTTTATAATCCATCTTTCTTATCTTTTGTTGGTGGTGGGAACAGGATCGTAACCACCAGGGTTGAAGGGGTGACAACGCAATAATCTTTTAATAGCCAAGAAAAATCCTTTGCTGATCCCGTGCTCATGCAATGCTATTTCTGCATATTCAGAGCAAGAGGGGAAAAAACGACAGCGTGGTCCAAGTAAGGGGCTTAATAAATAGCGATAGAGTTTAATAAAAAGAATTAACGCTTGTTTCGGCGCTCTAGTAATTGCGCTAAAAGTTCTACTAAACATCGGTGTAACTCTTTGGATTCAACTTCTCTTGCGGGCTTCTTTACGACAAAGACTAAATCGAGACCGCTCAATTGTTCTTGGTTTAAACGAACCCTTTCTCGTACAACTCGTTTCGCTTTGTTCCGGGCTACTGCCGTTGGCACATTGCTCTTACTTGCAACACAACCCAAGCGACAAGAATTTAAATTATTCCATCGGTAGTACAGGCTAAAATAGTGGCTGTGCAGACGCTGACTATTCTTAAAAACCTCTTGGAATTGTGCGCGATTTCGAATTCGTACAATAGACTCAGCCAAGGAGTTTCATTCCTTAGGCGCTTAAACGCTTTCTACCTTTGGCGCGACGGCGGGCCAATACTTTGCGGCCGTTAGCAGTGGCCATACGAGCTCTAAAACCATGAGTTCGTTTACGTCTAATATTGCTGATGCGGCTAGTAGTACCTTTCATATAAATACCTATCTGTTTTCAGAGAACTGGCAATCATAGTGAGGGGCCCTTGAGCTGTCAACCAATGTTTTTTCAAAAAACTAGCCTGAAAACATACTCTTTTGCGAATCTGCATACTTCTGGGTTCTGCATTACTATTATAAGTATATATATTAAAACATTAGTAGTAGTTATAAGCTGATCACTTATCTGTGAGTAAGCTATATTTAGTCATATTTATCAACAAGTTGTTAGCAAAGCCACCTTGTTCATAACTGCCGTATGAGACCCCTCTGTAGCATGTATAGAAAAGGATAAGTCGGACGTATTTGCGTAGAACCAAAAATAGTCCCACTTTATCCCGCATTAATACCTACTTTATGCACCATTTTTGTGGATAAAATAGGCTCTATAGAATGCGAGGTTTTTTCTGTTTAACGTATTGATTAAAATGGAAATATAATGCAAGTATGAATTATGAAAATGGAAGAGCTAAGAGTACAAACTATTCCAACAAAGACTTAAAAGTTTAGTGAAGATCGAGATGTAATTTTATAGCAGAGTTAATTTTGGTCATTACAGAGGCCCCAGTAGAGCCTGCCCTCTCGCCGCTAACCCGTAACTTAGATAGGGTTCTTATCTGATGACACTGAGCTTTAGAGGCCTTAGAGAGCCCGCTATCCTGGGTTTCGAGTAAAACTTCAAATGGGTAAATCTTTTTGGTATTAGAGGTCAGGGGAATGATGGTAACTGTGTAGGCGGTCTTGTTATTGGCATTATTGCTGACTATCAATACGGGACGTCTTTTCTTGATTTCAGCACCAATAGTTGGATCTAAATTTGCAAAATAAATTTCACCACGCTTCATCGTCTTCAATCCCATCAGAATCTGTTG
>JBDNGR010000136.1:0-2331 GCA_041689165.1 Coxiellaceae bacterium | reverse complement strand
TATTCGCAGCGTGCCGAAGCTATTGAAGAAAGCAGATATTGCAGGCTTGGTCCACGACATTTTGGCTGATTTTACTGCAGACTTTAATTCAAATCGTGTTGAAGAAGAAATTAATAAGCGTTTGGCAACCGTCGCTTGTCATGCAGCGGTACGCGCCCATCATCGCTTAAGTTTGCCCGAAATGAATGCAGTATTAAGGAAAATGGAAACAACGCCCCACGGTGGTCTTTGTAATCACGGCCGACCGACTTGGGTGCAGTTAAGCAAACCAGAGCTTGATAAGTTTTTCTTAAGAGGAAGATAAATTGGCTACGCCGATTGTTTGTTTAATGGGTCCAACGGCCAGCGGTAAAACTCAATTAGCGCTTAATGTAGCGCAACATCGTCCTGTTGAGATTGTCAGTGTTGATTCAGCATTGGTGTACCGTGGTCTGGATATTGGTGCCGCGAAGCCATCAGCTGAAATTTTGCAACAAATCCCACATCATCTGATTAATATTTGTGATCCTGCTGAGTCATATTCAGGCGGTCAGTTCTGCCAGGATGTACTAAGACTTATTCCACAAATTCAAGCACGCAATGCGCTGCCTATTTTAACTGGCGGCACTATGTTGTATTTCAATTTGCTGCGCCAAGGCTTTACTAAATTGCCTGAGGCCGATTTAAATATTCGTAAGGAATTGGAGCTTGAAACGGAACAGCAGGGTTTAGCCGAACTTTACGCGCGTTTAAAAAAAATTGATCCGCAAACGGCACAGCGCTTAAAAGCTCAAGACACGCAACGCATTCAACGAGCTTTAGAATTGTATTATGCTACGGGTAAAACCCTCACTGAGATTCATCAAGCCCAAACTAAAAATGCTTTTCCTTACCCTGTTATTAATTTTATTTTAATGCCGAATGATCGTAGCGTTTTACACCAGCGCATTGCACAGCGTTTCGATCAAATGTTAGCAGCAGGATTTATCACAGAAGTAGAAGCTCTGTATCAACGTGGTGATTTAACGACTGCAATGCCCTCCATTCGAACTGTAGGTTACCGTCAAGCATGGTCTTACTTGGTAGGAGAAATTGATTACGAATTAATGCGTGAAAAAGCCATTGCGGCTACCCGTCAACTAGCCAAACGTCAACTTACGTGGTTACGTCAGTGGGATGCTAAAGACTATTATGATCCTGAAGATTTAAATTTAATTCAGAAATTGCTGTGTAGCTTGGGCCTGTAGGGCTAAGGCCCCCATGTCTGCTTTCTTTAAATCGGATCGGTGTACGGTTGAGAGGGCGGGGACAGGGCCCGCCCCTACAGGGTCTTCGTAGACAGTTTCGTTGTAATTAAATAACTTCGGGTGTTGGGCAGCCCAGGCGACGCTACGGTGTTCGTGAAACATCACCCGTAGCAACAATTCCTCTGCTTAAATCAACCGAGTTGAAACCCTCCACGCATTTTTCATTTACCATTAAGTCATAAAATGCCGCATGGATAATCAAACTCAAGCTTGAGTTAAATAAAGCGAATAGAGCCCACAGCACTACACTTAAGCTACCACCAATCCATAAAGCACGAGGGGTGTTAATAATTGAGCTAATTAGGAGGGGTAAGAGTACAGGCAGAAACGAACCTAAAATTGGCTTTACGAGCAGTCGCGAAAAGCGCGGATTTGCTCCAAAATTTCTTTCTATGATCAATTTAGAATTCTTCGCAGCGGTAAAACAGTTTTGCTTTTTATCGAGTATTAAACCTAAGCTTAACAAATTAATAATGCGCCAGTTGTAGGGATTTTTGTTTGTTTCGTGACTGGTAATAAAATTCACTAATCTCCGCCATATTCCCCAAGTTTTGTTGATGAGGCAAAAGCTTAGAATTGAGGGAAACAGCTTAACTATGTTTTTTGTGCCGCGGCTGAGTACTTGTGTTTGGTGATTAATGATCGCTAGCGACATGCTGAAGGCGCAGCTTTGGGCCAGAGTTGATACGCAATAAAGCACGAAATAAATAAGCATTAAGGCGATATAAATCATGGGTCCTTGTAGATCGATCCCGCTCGCCTTTAAGACTGTTAGCCAGTCTGTGGCAGCCTTAGTTTGATAGGTGTGGATTAGCGGCGTAAGTATGACCAATACGACCATTAATTTGAATAAATGGCTTAGTGCTAGCGGTATCGCTAAATAGAGGTGAGATTTTAAAACATTTAAGGAGGCTTTGAGTAGTCGAAGGGCGCTGGGTTTTTCATCTAACATTTAATAGCCTTTTAGCTTAATATGAGATCTATACCCATCGTAGCTCAAGATGCGAGTTGTAAGTTCCATCTTGAGGTCGCATTAGCCCGCTTC
>JBDNGR010000135.1:0-12970 GCA_041689165.1 Coxiellaceae bacterium | reverse complement strand
TTCTCCTTTTTTCTTTGGTTTCAGTACTCTTAGTCAGCAGCCTGGCTTTTTTGCAGCTGACTGAACCTCTGCCTAAATACTATGCGACTTTGAGTAATGGCCGAATTGTTCCCATGCAAGCCCTAAGTGAGCCTACAGTTACTGCAGATTATATTATGCAGTGGGCTAGTTTAGCGGTGCGAGCAGCCTACAACGTAGACTTCGTTAATTATCAAACACAGCTTAACCAAGCCACTCCATACTTCACTACGGATGGGTGGAATGCCTTCATGAATGCTCTGAATGCAACCGGGGTCATTAGCTCTTTGCAGACCAATAAGCTCATAATGGCGGCTGTGGTCAGCGATGCACCAATCGTTTTGGATAAACCCATCATAGGTGGCCGCTATACATGGCGCGTTCAAGTTCCTTTATTAGTCACTTACTCCAGTGCTAGTGACAATAAAAAACAAAATTTTGTGGTTACTTTGACTATTATGCGGGTTTCAAGCTTAGATACGGCTCAAGGAATTCAAATTAATAGCTTAACTGAAGCAACGGCGATGGGATCCTAAATGTCTCAAGAAGGTTTAGAAGTTGTCATTTTGCGTAATGATTTTTATCGAGATCATTATCGTCGCGTGGCACTTGCTTTATTGTTAGTCATGCTTATCGACTTCGCACTTGCATTTAATGTGGTCTATAAGTTCACCCATCCCCCAGCACCACAATATTTTGCAGCTACTGATGATGGAAGATTAATTAATATTCATCCTTTAAGTGACCCGGTGGTTTCTGATGATTTTGTTTTGCAGTGGGCATCCACCGCTGTTCGTCAAACTTTTGCCCTTGACTATGTACATTGGCGTGAGCAACTGCAAGGTGTTTCGGATTATTTCAGCACTGATGGTTGGAAGTGGTTCTTGCAGGCTTTGCAAGGCACTAATAACCTTAAAACCTTAGTAGACTTGCAAATGGTTTCAAGCGCTACCATCACGGGCGCTCCACAATTATTAGATCGTGCGGTACTGAATGGTCGTTATGCTTGGAAGATTTCTATTCCCGTATTGATTACTTATGCAAGCACGAGTAAGAACTTTAATCTGCCTGCGACAGTTACCTTGGTTGTGGTTCGTATGCCTATTACTGAAGCGCCAGCCCGAATAGCAATTAATAACTTTATTGTTTCGACTGGTAGTGGTACATAGTTTAGGTTCAAAGCTCTGCTGAAGTGGAGAGTTGTGACAGATTGAATATTTTGATGGGTATATGATGAAGCGAATGATGAAACTTAGCAAAAAAAATCTTAGCGCTAAATTTTTAGCGTTGATTTTAACTATTACAGTTTCTCAGGCTTTGGCTGTATCTGAAGATACAGGCATGCTTGATGGCGCGCTTAACAGCGATTCGGCGCAAAACAACCTCAATAATCAGCTTAATACACAGCTAGGTGCGACACCGGCGGCTTTAGGTGGCTCTATTGCAGCGAATCCAAACACAGTCGTAATTCCTACGCAAGCTCAGCCGCCAGCTGGCCCGAGCACCAATGCGATTCCTTCCAATCTTTTAGCCACACCACCTATTACACTTACTTCGCCTGATCCGACCCCCACAGTTCCTAATGTGATGGCTGCTGATCAAGCCTTTTCTAATATGACGCGTAGCTTGTTGCCTTTGTCGCCGGATCAGATTCGCATGTTGCATTACTTGTTTGATCAGAGCCGGAAGTCTGCGGCAGAAGCACCCCAATTACCTCCAAAACCAACCTCTAGTTCAGTGGTTGTTAATCTATCACCAGGTGCCACGCCGCCCGTAATACGCTTGGCCGCAGGCTTTGTTACGTCACTGGTATTTTTAGATAGCACTGGAGCTGCTTGGCCGATTCATGCTTATGACTTAGGAGATCCGAAGGGCTTTAATATTCAGTGGAATAAGAAAAGTAACACATTACTGGTTCAGGCTTCCGATTCTTATAAATCTGGGAATTTGGCGGTCATGTTAGAAGCTTTGAATACCCCGGTAATGATAACCCTCTTGCCGGGTCAGCAAGCAATTGACTATCGAGTTGATTTGCGAGTACCGGGTTTAGGTCCTAATGCATTAACTATGATAGATGAAACGCCAGGAACTGGCGATCCACAGTTACTCAATGTGTTGGACGGTATCCCGCCTCCGGGAGCAAAACAAATTGAAGTTTTAGGTGGTGAATGCCAAGCCTGGCTGTTCAATGATGGACATCTGTTCTTGCGTACGCGCTTAACCGTTCTGTCACCGGGTTGGATTTCTGTTATGACGAGTGCAGATGGTATGCATGCTTATGAAATTCAGAAAACGCCAGTCGTATTAGCGTCTTCACGTGGAAAAGTGGTGCAACTTAGCATTCAAGGATTGTAAAGGTAAATATTTATGGCAGCCGATAACTCTAAACTCCGGGTACTTTTAAGCTTGTTTTTAATCTGCCTAGTAGTTGGTGCAGGCCTTGCTTATCTTGTGCACCATCATCGTACGGGTAGCGCTCGTGCAAGCGCCGGTGTTGTGGGTGCTCCGAATATTCAGTCCCTGCCTGGTGAAGGTGACCCGAGCGAGCTTTATGTAAAAACTCAGCAGGAGCAAAATGCCCTATTGGTTCAACAGGCGCGTAGAGAGGGAACCAGTGCTGTTCCCACTATTACTCGCCCAAGCTTCATTGGCAATCTTGAAACTTTGCAAGAAGGTTCAGCTAGTGCGGCTAATTGCCCGCTTAGTGTTAATGGGGTTTCGATTGTGCCTACTCCAGGCAGTTGCTCAGTTGAAAATCTTAAGCTTGCGCGTATAGCAGGCGTTAGTGCGCAAGAACTACGTTGTCAGGCTTGTAGCTGTCCTCCTTTAAAAGAAGCGGGTTTTGATGCGGCTGATTTGAAATCAGCCGGTTTTAGCGCGCTGGATTTGAAGAATTGTGGCTTCACTCTCGCACAATTAGTGCAAGCAGGTTTTAATGCTGCTGAATTGAAAGCTGCGGGCTTTAGTGCGGCTGAATTAAAAGCCGCCGGTTTCACCGCCGCAGAGTTAAAAGCCGCGGGCTTCACCGCACAGCAATTGGCTGATGCCGGTTTTACTGCCACCCAATTGAAAGATGCAGGCTTTAGTGCGGCTGATCTAAAAGCTGCTGGTTTCACGTCAGCTCAATTAAAAGACGCCGGCTTTACTGCAGCACAGTTAAAAGCTGCGGGCTTTAGTGCGGCTGATTTAAAAGCTGCTGGTTTCACAGCACAACAATTAGCTGATGCGGGTTTTGATGCGGATGCATTAAAAGCCGCCGGCTTTACTCCGCAGCAAATTGCCGCAGCGCTAGCAACTAATAAAAACAAAGCTTGCGATGTTAACAGTATGAAAAAAGCGCGTGCGGAAGGCGCATCTGCGACAGCATTCAAAGATAAATCTTGTAGCTTAGCGGAGTTGATAGCAGCGGGATATACGCCTGCTGAATTAAAAGCCGCAGGTTTTACCGCGGCACAATTAAAAGCCGCAGGCTTTAGTGCAGAACAATTAAAAGATGCGGGCTTCAATGCTGCTGAATTAAAAGCGGCTGGTTTTACCGCGGCACAATTAAAAGCCGCAGGCTTTGATGCCGCTCAATTAAAAGCGGCCGGTTTCAATGCAGCTGATTTGAAAGCCGCCGGCTTTACGGCAGCACAATTAAAAAATGCGGGTTTTGATGCCGCTGATTTAAAGGCTGCTGGATTTAATGCAGCGCAGTTAAAAGCCGCCGGATTTACGGCAGCACAATTAAAAGATGTGGGTTTTAATGCAAAACAATTGGAGCAAGCAGGTTATAGCGCCGGCGACTTAAAAGCGGCGGGGTTTAGTGCACAGCAATTAGCTGCCGCAGGTTACACGCCAGGCGATTTAACGCGAGCTGGTTTCAGCGCAACTGATACAGGTCTTTTAGCAACAGGCGCTACTGGCAGTTGCAGTGTCAGTGCTTTAAGTGCTGATCGTGCGAAAGGAATCACCGCAGCTCAGTTAAAAGCACGGGGTTGTAGCCTAGAAGCTCTGAAGGCGGCGGGTTTCACCGCGGCAGAATTAAAAGCGGCTGGTTTTACAGCAGAACAATTAGCTGCTGCAGGTTTCAGTCCTGCTGAGTTGCAAGCCGCCGGCTTTACGGCGGCTGAGTTAGCTAAGGCACTTGCAGGTTCAACAGGTGAATGTAGTGTGGCGGCCCTCCAAGCGGATCGTGCTAAAGGCATTACCGCATCTCAATTAAAAGCACAGGGTTGTAGTTTAGACGCTATGAAAGCGGCAGGTTATACCACAGCTGAGTTAAAAGCCGCCGGCTTTACAGCAGCGCAGTTGAGAGCTGCAGGATTTACACCAGCACAACTTCAAGCCGCAGGCTTTGGCGTTGCTTTATCTAGTACAGATGGTGATGGCGCAGGAACTAATGGTAGTGGCAACTTTGCATTACCCTCCATTGATCAAAGCACACCACAAGGACAGTTAGCACGTATTAGAGCAATACAAGCGCAACAAGCTTCATTCCAACAACGTCAAAGTATGGTGCAATCTTTACAAGGCCAGATGGCGGCGCAAGCCAGTCAGCTCTTAAGTTCTTGGAGTAATATTAATCCGCAAACATATCAAGAAGAAGCTCTTAAAGCAGATGGCAGTGCAGCAGCTTCTGGTGCAGGAGCTGGAGGAGTTAATGCAAATGATGCGGCACCTTCTGGACCTACTTTTAAGGCGGGTTCAGTCATGTTTGCGGTTATTGAGACTTCAATTAATAGTGATGAGCAATCACCGATTTTAGCTAAAGTAGTGAGTGGGCCTTTAGCAGGCTCGACTTTACTCGGACAATTCACCTTGGTGAAAACCTCATTATTACTTTCTTTTAAAACGCTTAATGTTCCAAGCTTTAATAATACGGTTAATATCAATGCTGTGGCAATCGACCCAGATACGGCACGCACTGCGGTGACGGGTTCAGTGAATAATCATTACATGTTACGTTATGGTACTTTGTTTGCTTCTTCATTCCTCTCAGGGGTTGCACAAGCTATTCAGAGTTCTGGTAGCACCACAACGGGTGGGGGTATCTTTGGTACAGTGACAACCAACAGTACTTTAGATCCTGGTCAAGAAGCTTTAGTTGGTTTAGGTTCAGTAGGGCAACAATATTCTCAAGTGATGGCGTCTAACTTTACTACGCCTCCTACTGTTAAAATTCCAGGAGGGACGGGAATTGGTTTATTGCTAATGAGTGACTTGACTTTGCCAGCTGATCCTAATTTGTCAGAACAATAAGTTTAGCTTGGGATTTAGGGTGTAAGCGTTCTCGCTGATAATGTTGTGAACAACTAAGATTTTTCGTGAAGGGGATTCTTAAGAAGGAGAAACGCTACTCTCTCTTAAGTTCGGTTAAAAGCTGTGCTTTTGACGAGAATCAAAACAAGAAAGCTATTCTCACTATGTTCAGTTGAGATAGCGGCTAAATGTGGGGATATATGAAGGACGATAACAAACACTCAGAGCAAGAATATCAATATCCTGAAGGTGAATATGTGGTGGATGGTGAAGCTCATCCTGCGGAACAGCCACAGCAGGCTGCCCTGCCTCAGCCTAACATGAATATGCTAGCGGACTTATGGCGTGCTAATAAACGAATCATTATTATTACGGGTATTGCCATCTTTGTAGCTTTGTTATTTAAGCTTTTTTCTGGTCACAAAGTTCCAGAGCAGGCACCTGTAATGGTTGAGCCCGTCCAGGCTGCCGTTACTACGGATCAAAATGCAATCTCAGCTCAAGCTAGTAGCCAGATGCAAAGCGCATTGAATGCCGTCAATCAAAACAAGGCAGCTATTGATGAGTTGCACAATGAAGTTGAGCAATTAAAATCAGCCATTGATGGAGTTAATTCTTCACAAGCACAATTTAGTAATAGCTTGAGTGTACTCTCAGAACAAATTGCGCAAATCCAAACAGCTTTACAACCTAAAAAGCCAGCAGAAGCAAAGAAAACGGTCGCCACAATTCCTGTAATTTATTATTTAAGAGCCATTATCCCTGGTCGTGCTTGGATTCAAGGCTCCGATAGCAGTTCTCGTTCTGTTGCTGTGGGTGACACGCTTAAGCAATATGGTGTAGTGCAAAGTATTGATGCAGAGAATGGGGTAGTCACCACCAGCTCGGGTAAAATTATAGGCTTCAATAGTGATGACAGTTAGTAGGCAATTACAGACAAAAACTACTTGCTACGATTTCATACGTGGATTGTCATTATTGTTTTTATTGACTCTTCCTAGTTTTGCGTTTGCGGCGCCTGGCCCTAATACCGCTTTGATAATGAGCAATTTAGGTATCGTAGCCAAAATTATCCAAGCCGTGGCTGTGGTAATGGGTGTGGGTTTGATATTTTCAGGCATTATGAAGCTAAAGCATTATGGTGAAATGCGCACCATGATGAATTCTCAAGGTTCGTTAGCCCAAGCTATGTTCATCTTATTGGGTGGGGTCATTTTACTGACCCTGCCAACCATGTTAAATACTTTTTTATTGGCTTTCTGGGGTACAGTTAATCCTCTACCTTATCCTACTAATACCGATCCTGGTCTCAACTCTTTATTGCCACCTATCGTTATGTTTGTTCGTGTAGTCGGTGTAGTAGCCTTTATTCGAGGTGTTCTTTTATTGACTCATCTTGGCAAAGAGGGTGGTTCTCAGCAAGGTTCTTTAGGCAAAGCGCTGATGTTTATGATTGGCGGCATTTTGTGTGTACATATTGTAGGAACAGCGCGATTGCTTGAATCTATACTTGGGTTTACGGGAGCTTAAAAAGTCTTACTATAAGACTGCTTTTATAAGCTGATATTTGTGCAAAGCTTAAGCTGTGTTACAGTAGCTTCGGTCACAAGGAATGACATATTTTACTGAGGAGGTCTTTAATGAATCTGATTAATGTCATGGGTCGATTGTCTTGTTGTTTATTAGGTCTAGCGTTGGTTGTTTTTGCTGATGCTGCATGGGCTCTCAAAGCTACATCTATTGCGGGTAATGTTACTTCAACAATGGCTTCTGCTGCGAAGATTATGCAATCTGTCGCCTTAGTATCCGGTATTGGTTTTATTATGGTGTCATTTTTTAAATTTCACCAACATAAACAAAATCCTACACAAGTACCATTAAGCCAAGGTTTAGCTATGTTGGTTATTGGTGCAGGTTTAGTTTTATTTCCAACCTTAATTCCTACAGCTGAATCGGTTATTACTGGATCCACTGGTGGCACAGCCAATGTAAGTGGTAGTACGATTAGTAAACTAATCGGATCTAAATAAAAGCAGGTGTGATCAAAGGAATGAATTACACTGAGCTTAAATTATCCGCCAGCGCTGATAGCTGGCGGTTGTTTATGTTAAGAAAGGCGGACCCCGTCTTTCTTAACATTCAGCAATCTGTTTGGCAGCGTGATCAATACACATGCCAATACTGTGGATTTGTTGCTTATCAATGCCAAGAAGTCATCAATAGTGATGGCAATTATTCAAATAATAGTTTTAATAACTTAGTAACAGCATGCCCCTACTGTGCTCAATGCTTTTTTCTTGAAGCCGTGGGTCAGGGAGATTTTGGTGGCGGCACTATTATCTATTTACCTGAAATGTCACAAGCTGAGCTTAATGCTTTGTGCCACAGCTTATTTATAGCCATGGCCTTGGGCTTAAGTTATGACAGTGAAATGAAAAGCACCTATAGAAATTTTAAATTACGTTCGCAATATGTAGAAAAAGAATTAGGCGAGGGAGTCAGTAATCCGGCACTTTATGGCCGCTTACTGGTTGATGCACGTATTGAAAACTACAATACAGTCATGAGCAATTTTGGTGCAAGTTTGCGCCTATTGCCCATAGCTTCGCGTTTCAGTGTGCAAATTGAAGCATGGGCGGCCAACGCTATGCGACAGCTCATTGAGTTGCGAGCATAGAATGGGTCTTTATTGAATTAGCTAAAAAAGATTTGTTTTCCCGCTGTCTTCAGCGAGAATAGCGAAAAAGAGAAACAGATGAAGAAAAATCAAGTTTGGCAATTAATTAGTTTCTGGGCACTAGTGGCCTTGTTCTCAGAGACGGCGCATGCTCTAACGCTGCAAACCATTGCAAATAATGTTGGCAGCACGATGGATATTACCGCGAAAATTATCTCGGCTGTGGCTTTGATCTCGGGTCTAAGTTTTATCGTAGCGGCTTTTTTCAAGTTTCATCAACATAAACAAAATCCTTCGCAGGTGACCATTGGCCAAGGTTTAGTCTTGATGTTGGTGGGGGCGGCATTGTGTATTTTCCCAACATTGATTCCAACCTTTGAGTCCGTACTTACTGGCACTACTAATAGCACAGCCAGCATTTGGGGTACCGGAATCGCGAACATCATTGGTGCGTGAGGGGAAATAATCCATGATTAATATAGTCGATGGTATTTTAAATGGACTAGATAGCTTTTTGGCTTGGGCAAGTACAGCATTAAAGCAAACCACCGCCTCATATTGCGAGCTGCAAACTGCAGATAGTCCAACTGTATTAGTTGCACATGATGGCTCCTTGGTGTCGGTGATTCGTTTATCGGGCGCACGCGCTTTGGTAGGGGAAGCGGAATTTAAATATATTCATCAGGGGTTGCAACAATCCCTGCAAACCGTCATGACGCAGCCTGGTCATTTATTGCAAGTGGTATTCAGCTACAATCGTGATGAGGTGCGTGACCAGCTCATCGAAATTTTAACTCCGGCTGAAGAAACGGCTAAACGCTTAGAGTTGCAACTTGACGATCTTTTTAAAGAACGCGTTGACTATCTTTCGCAATATTGTGGCTTCGAGGAAGTCTATTTGGTGCTGTGGACCCGCCTTGATAGCTTAACGCACGAACAAGCTAAGCGATCGGCTAAAGAAAAGAAAAAACTCATCACGCAACAAAAAATCCCTCCTTTTAGACAAACGCAAAACTTGATGGCTGTGGTCACAGATCTAAGAGAAAGTCATGATTCCTTCATACGCTCTTTTTTAAGTGACTTAGCTATCTGGGGTTTGGTGGCAAGTCTGTTAGAAGTGCATGAGGCCGTTTATGTGATGCGACGTTGTGCTGATCCTGAATTCACTGATCGAAGGTGGCAGCCTTCCTTGCCTGGTGATAAATTAACGACTAAAGAATTGACTGGCATGAAGGGAGAGATTTCAGATGTCCTATGGCCACAATTAGCTAAGCAGATTTTACCACGTGATGCTGAGAATTTAGGTTTACGCACAGCTCGCATTGGTGATCGTATTTATTCCACTGTTTTCATTGATCTATTTCCTAAAGATATCAAACCGTTTGCCCGTTTATTAGGTCGGGTCCTACAAGCACAGATTCCATGGCGAATTTCCTTCTCAATCGAAAGTAACGGCTTGTCTTCGTTTCGCTTAAGATCGGCACTATCTTCAGTCTTGAGTTTTACTGCTACACAAAATCGCTTAATCAGCGATTCTTTAAATTTATTAGAATATGTCAACACTACTGAAGATAATGCGGTGGTGAAGCTACGTGTAGTCGCTGTTACTTGGGCACCTGAAAACGATATTCGCTTATTGCGCGCACGTGCTTCAATGTTAGCTAAGGCGATAGAGGGATGGGGTTCTTGTGATGTATCGGAAGTCTCGGGAGATGCTTTTGAAGGCGTGGTTTCAAGTATGGTTGGGGTGT
This sequence comes from Coxiellaceae bacterium, assembly GCA_041689165.1. Classification (GTDB taxonomy): domain Bacteria; phylum Pseudomonadota; class Gammaproteobacteria; order Coxiellales; family Coxiellaceae; genus CAIQCE01. The sequence continues at coordinate 3,283 of JBDNGR010000135.1, read as the reverse complement.
CGGGTGAAAGCGTAGCACCGGCGTCGATCGCGCCTCTGTCAGATGTGCTGTATATGCTTCCCTTGTTCAGACCTTCTTCACCTTGGACTACGGGTGCGGTTTTATTCCGCTCACCTGATGGCAAACCTCTACCCTATCATCCAGGTTCTTCACTACAAACGACGTGGATTGATTTGTTTTACGCGCGACCGGGTTCAGGTAAATCCGTATTATCGAATGCGATAAATTTGGCGGTCTGTCTTTCACCCGGTTTGCAGCGTTTACCACGTATTGCGATTGTCGATGTAGGTCCCTCGAGTAGCGGTTTAATTTTATTACTGAAAGATGCCTTGCCGGCAGATAAGAAACACTTGGTGGCTTATCACCGCTTACGTATGCGTACTGATTACGCGATCAATCCTTTTGACACCCAATTGGGTTGTCGTTATCCAACGCCACCTGAACGTAGTTTCTTGGTTAACTTCCTAACTTTATTAGCAACGCCAGTAAATTCAGAAAAGAGTTATGACGGTGTGTCCGATATGTCAGGTTTAATTGTCGATGAACTCTACAAGAGTCTAGCAGATGAAGGTAATCCAAATGTTTATGCTAGTGGGGTCGAAGGGGTCATCGACGGTATACTCGAAGAAATTGGTTTCGTAAGTGATTCTCAAACCACTTGGTGGGAAATTACGGATGCACTTTTTGTGGCAGGCTTTTCACATGAGGCGTCTTTGGCGCAACGTCATGCCATGCCCGTGTTAGCCGATGTAGCCACAGTTTGCCGTTTACCCGCGATTCAAGATCTCTATGGGAAAATTATAGCCCCCACTGGCGAACAATTAATTCATTCTTTTGCGCGAATGATTTCAAGTGCGGTGCGCGAATATCCGATTATTTCGCAGGTTACTCAGTTTGATTTGGGTGAGGCGCGAGTGGTGTCTTTAGATCTAGATGAAGTAGCGCGCAGCGGTGGTGATGCGGCAAATCGCCAAACAGCTGTGATGTACATGTTGGCGCGTTATGTTTTGGTACGACATTATTTTTTGATTGAAGATAATGTTGCCGATATGCCAGAGGTTTATCGTAGCTACCATCAAGACCGCATCCGCGAAATTCGCGAAGACCCTAAGCGCATAGTGTTTGATGAATTTCATCGTACTTCTAAAGCAACTGCTGTACGTGAGCAAGTGATTCAAGACATGCGTGAAGGCCGTAAATGGAAAATTCAAGTAGCCTTATTGTCACAATCCCTTGATGATTTTGACTCGGTGATGGTTGAGTTTGCAACCTCTGTTTTTATTATGGATGCAGGCCCCGAACAAACGATTCGTCGTACTTCGGAAGTTTTCGGACTGTCTGAAAGCGCACAAATGGCATTGAAGATGTGGGTGCACGGGCCACGTGAAGGAGGCGCTACTTTCCTTGCTGAATTGTTCACCAAAGATGGTCTCAATACGCAATTGTTAACGGCGACTTTAGGTCCGGTAGAATTGTGGGCTTTAAATACCAATGCAGAAGATGCCAATTTACGTAACCAACTCTATAAGAAAATTGGCCCTAAAGCGGCGCGACAAATACTGTCCACTAAATTCCCTTCAGGCTCAGCTATGAAAGTCTTGGAGGAGCGTTATTCAGGCTTCCGCGATAAAGATAGTAGTAAGCCGCGTTTGGATGATGATGCGAAGCAAAGCATCATGGATAAATTGGTTGAAGAAATTGTTGATGAATATAATCGACTCTTACTCTAGAGTTTTTTTGCAATTAATTTTTCGGTTATAAATTGAGAAAAATGCCTGGAATTTGAATATCGATAGTCAATTTGACTTAATTTCAAGCAATGGTTTGAATATTGATGAACCTGATCGAGAGAGATGTCGAGAACTCTATCAGCAGTTTTATCAAGCTTTAAAACAGGGTGGCAAACTGGGCCAGAAGGTTTTCAACGGTTGTAGCCTACAAATAAAATGTATTTAGTAATTTCAGTAATGAGCCTTTAGTGACGGCTTCAGCTTAGTTATTGTATTCCGCATTATGGTCGAGCAAGCTTGGTTCTAAGCGAAACTTATCTAAAATATTAGGTACATAAGGGTTAATAGCAGCAGGCGCTATTAACGTGTAACTGGCGATATTGCCATCCATTTTAAAGCGTAATTTGAAGTGTTTTGCGTTGGTGGTGGTATTAAGCTCACCCTTGCTCAGTAAGCGAAACCATCCCCAGCTGCCACTTTCCGTCAGGGTGGGATGTTGTTTAGAGCTTAAGTCAAAACGAATGCTGGCGAGACCTGCTTCAGGCCCTGGCCAATGAATAACTGCCGGCTCAGAATAGTGTTTGTTGAATTGCACCATTTGCCCACCAATATTTAAGCTTGCTTGACGAATTGCAGGTGATAAACCATCAGGCTTTAATTCAAACTCAAGAGCAGGGCCGCGGCTTGCAGTGCTATAAAACATTTTCTGAATGAGAGAGGCACGTAAGAACATTTCAAGCTGTGCTTGTGCGATAGGCAATGTTTTGCCATCAATTTTTTCCCACTGCCAGTAAAACTTTTTAGTATTAACAAAAGGCTTCACATAATAAGTAAAGAAAGTTTCTATGCTGCCTTGCGGTCCAAAAAAGCTATTAAAATCATCCAGGCTTAGGTCATTAAGCGATTGCTTAAAAACAGGATAATTATTGTTGATGTGTAAGGTATATTCAGGAAAGACAGTGGTGGTGTATAGATAATCCAAATAGGCGGCTGCTTTAGTTAGAACAAGTTCCCAGCAACCTTCTGTGAGTGATTTTAACCAAGCTTGGATAGGTGGCGGTAAACGATCTGCTTGCGCGAGCAGTACACTTATAGGGTCATCAGGATTGCTTTCTTGGATATGCTTAATTGCTGCGATGTAGGCGGTATTATTTACATCACGCGATTGAGCAATCAGATTGAGATACAGTCCTAAGCTACCGAGAGCGTTGCGACTGGTTTCAAATTCTTTACGGCCACTCAAGTAGTTGCTAATGGCATTTAAGTTAGCATCTTGATGATCTTTATCGTAGCGAGTATTAATCTCAGCGTTATTAATCATGATGGTGATTAAGCGCCAAAACGTGGATTGCGTATTCGCTAAATTCCCGATGGATTCTTGCGCGGTCTTAAAATCCTTAGGTGTTGAAAATTCGATGCTATACATCGCTTTTTTCCAGCTTTCAGCATAATGCTCAATGTAGCTAGCACGAATCTTTTCAACAAGTGCCGTTTTTTCTGGGTCACTATTTGGTGTCGTGATAGCTTGGCCGAATACCCAGCTATTGATATTT
>JBDNGR010000134.1:0-6995 GCA_041689165.1 Coxiellaceae bacterium | reverse complement strand
TTCAGTATAAAATGGATCGACTAGAGTCTTTAGTCGTGTAATAAATTCTGTACTGATGGTGCCAACATCTTGTTCAAGAAAATCCATAAATGCAGCACAAGAATCATTCGTTAAGCGGCCCGGCTGCATCAATCCTTGCAAAAAATTATACACGTCTGTCTTGAGTTCAGCAGGTAAAGCTCTTAGGAGATCAAGCGAATCTGCATAATACTCACGAAGTGCTCGATCCGAATGAACATCTCTCATCTGTAGTGTTTTTTTACAATACTGATGATTGTGATAAGTCACCTCAAGATTAGCACGAATAAAACGTATATCAGACAATAAAGCGGCGTAATCTAAACCGAATATAGTTTTGAACTTAGCTTCGAAGAGATCCCACTCATTATGTGCCAGACGATTGCGCACACTGACCAATAAATTAAAATCAATTACCGGCGTTAACGCTCGTGAAGAAGCCATAAGATTTTTCTGAGTCACATTCTCACCAACAATTTGCAGAATACGCAAAATTGCTGATTTACCTACATCAGTACCGATATCAATAGCAGCCAATGATTCTTCGGCACAAACACTTAAAATTTTTTCCAAGCATTCTTGCTCACGAAAGTACGTAACCCACTCATAGACATTCGGTAATATCTTAGAATTGCGATAAGTTTTATCGACGGCAACATTATTAATGGCATCAACAATAATTTTAGCTAATTGCTCCAAATCATTCTTAAAGATTCGCTTAAGACGTGCCGGACACATAGGATAAAATTTATCACCTATACTTCCCATGCCGGCACTGGCGCCTGCACCAGCGGATACTCCAGTGCTAACTTCATATTTATCCAACTTACGCATAAAGATTAAATCACGCCAGATGCTTTTTTCCTCCTGCTCGTAACCTTCAATAAAACGTTGCGGCTCACCTAAATAACGGGAACGTTCTGAAAGCATTTCGACACAGATGCTAATCTCATACAGGATCAAAAGGCGAGTTGTATCGTCTTGCGGAAAAAATGCCGCGTGGCAAATTAATTCGAGTAATAAGCTCAAGACCTTTAAATCCGAGTCACGATCAGGCTCAATTCCCACATAAGTAAACTTGCTTTTAACCTCAGCCTGCAAAGCCTTAATCTTTTCATGCAATTGAGCGGCATTTTCAGCCTTATCAATAAATTGAATCAGCTTAACTCCATGGATATTAATAATTCTTGTAAGACCTGGCATAGACAGTTTTCTAGCTTAAATTTACAAGCGGGCATACTAGCACGCTAGTCTAGTTTGGAGTCATAGTTCATTTGCAGAGGGTTTTTAATAATTCCATAACAATTAATTGTTAGTATAGAATTATCGAGCTCAAGATTAAGGAATTATTATGCCAGATACAAGTGAATTAGAGATGTGTCCTACTCCTACTGCTAAAGCACGAGGCGTCTCACCCGCTGTTGCTCGTACAGGAACAATTTTTGCGCCAGCACTTAAGCGTGCGCCATTTATAGTCACTGCTGACAACATCAGCGCATTAGCTCTAGGTTGGAATGATGCAGGTGAAATCAAGCCTGAGAAAGCACTCGAGGCGCAATGCGGCGCTATCTGGAAAGGCGATAGTAGCCCCGCACCCACCCCCGCAAAATGCGCAACAGCACTACTACGAGATTATTCTGAAGGCTGGGGCTGGCGTCACAATCGCCCTGAAATTCGGCAATTAATTGCGCTGATTGAAAAAGAAGGCAAGCTGAACAAAGCCGTGGCAGCTAGAGCTAATTTTCTTTATCAAACTTCAAGCAATCCTGAAGGTATGGCCGCACTTTACTTACGTTATCTTTTAGTGCATTGCTCTGGTCATTACACAAAAGAACTTCAAAACAGGGTGATTGAGGCTAATGCAAAAGAATTGCTAGCATCACTCGGGGCAGCCCTAGAGTCAACGACTCATCTTTACCCGGCATGATACGCTGAGATAGCACTTGCAAGGACCTAAGAGAAAACATTCCCGAAAAGCCACCAGAATGCTAGAGTTGGCATTTTTGTCATAGCTAAGAGGGTGTATGAGCTTTAAACGATCTATCGGGCCCGTCGGACTTTTGTTTTGCGCCGTTGGCGGAATTATTGGGTCTGGCTGGTTATTAGGGCCTCTATTCGCCGCACAAATCGCCGGCCCCGCTGCTACCATCTCTTGGGCTATCGGCGGCATCATGATGATCATTATTGCTTTAAGTTACGCAGAACTCGGAGCAATGTTACCCATTGCCGGCGGCACCGCGCGTTATCTACAGTTTAGCCATGGCACCCTGGCGAGTTTTACCATTGGCTGGATTGCATGGCTCGCGGCGGCGGCGGTAGCGCCTATCGAAACTTTGGCCTTAATTCACTACTCAACCAATTATTTACCGAGCCTCATGCACAAAGTGAATGGAGTCGATGTATTGACACTATCGGGTGTCGCTGTGGCTGCCGTCTTGATGTTTATCATGTGCCTTTTAAACATCATGGGCGCGCAGCTACTCACGCAGGCTAATAATTTTGTCGTCATTTTAAAACTACTGGTACCGATTGTAACTTTGAGCTTTTTATTGATGGTGGATTTTCATCCTGCTAATTTCACCTCGCATGGTTTTGCACCAATGGGTTTGCAAGGTATTTTAGCGGCGCTGCCTTCGGCCGGCGTTATCTTCTCGTACATTGGTTATAACCCAGCGATTCAAATGGCCGCTGAAGCTAAAAATCCACAACGTGATTTGCCATTCGCTATTCTCGGAGCCTTAATTCTTTGCATCATTCTGTATGTGCTTTTACAAATTGCCTTTGTGGGTGCAGTTGATCCTGAAAGTTTTGCTAAGGGTTGGGCAAATTTAAGTTTCACGGGAGACGCCGGTCCGTTTGCTGGTATCACAATGGGCTTAGGTGCCATCTGGCTGACTAAAATTTTATTTGTGGATGCGGTAATTTCGCCTTATGGCACAGGATTAGTATTTACTGCTGCGACTGCGCGCTTAAGTTATGCTTTAGGTAAAAATGGTTATTTTCCAAAGTTTTTAATGAAGCTAAATAAATTTAGCGTTCCCGCACGTATGATTTTATTAAATTACGTCATTGGACTTTTTCTATTTCTGCCTTTTCCAACCTGGCAAACTATGATGAGTTTTTTGGTTTCTTCTCTGATCTTTGCTTATACCGTGGGACCCTTAGCTTTAGCCATTTTACGCAAAAGCTTGCCAAAGCAACGTCGTCCTTTTCGCGTACCTGCAGCAAATTTAGTGGGTTTCAGTGGATTTTATGTGTGCAATTTAATTATTTATTGGACGGGTTGGATTGTGGTATCGAAAATGCTCATTGCCATTTTAATTGGCTATGCCGCACTACTGATTTATAAAGCCTGCGCCACCAATGGCAAAAATTTAAATCTACAAACTAAAAATGCTTGGTGGTTATTACCCTATCTCGCCTTTTTAGGATTGATTTCGTATTTAGGTAGCTTTGGTGAAGGCAAAGCCATCATTGCTTTTGGTTGGGATTTTTTGGTCCTTGGTGTGCTTAGCTTAGTTATCTATCACTTAGCACAAGTATATGGCATCAAAGTTCAAGAAGAAGCTTTCATACTTGAAAATGAGTTGAGCGAAGTGTTATAAACATACTCCTACAGCTAGAATATGAAAAATTTAATTGATATTGGTCTCCTAAAGCGCAATCGTAATTTCCGTTTGCTCTACCTCGGCCAATGTGTTTCATTTTTTGGCACTATGATTACCAGTGTTGCACTCCCCTATCAAATTTATCAGCAAACGCATTCAACTTTGATGGTGGGTTTGCTGAGTTTGGCACAATTATTACCGTTGTTGCTAACCGCTTTATTAGGTGGGGTCTTGCAGATCGTCACCATCGCCGCAGCATTTGGTATTACAGCCTCCATTGTTTCAGGCGGCGTGTTGTGCGTGTTAGCAGTGGGCATATGTTGTTACTACTTGCCACGCTTCAGAAGTTATCGAAGTTCTTAAAGAAGGAGAGAATCTATGAGCAGAGCCACAGCAGGCACAGGCGAAACAACTGATACAGCTTTAGCTGTTGTAAACAGTGGTAGCGGTGAGACACTTACCGCAGCAAGGGCGTCGGTAGCTCAATGGGAACGAAGCTATAAAATGGCCTCTAATGAGAGATACTATCCATCAGCTCCTTCTGTCGCTTTAGAATTTCCTGTTGTAGTCGCTATTCATCATGCCAGTCTTATTGAGGCCGCGCGTCCACATGCTTTTATTGCTGGGGAAGTTGATGCCATCAAGATAATAAAATTATTACGTATTTTAACCGACGATCCTGAGAACATCATACTCATCGGTCATGCCCATGTGATGGCATTGACTAGCGCTGCTGCTTCGGTTCAATACAAATTCACCAGCTCTTATGATAACGCTCGATGTACAGCTGAACATTTGCGTAACACCCACAGCGTTTTTATCATGGCCGATTCTCCTGAGTTGGCTCAAGCTCACAAACTAGAGTGTGAAACAAATTATCCTGGCGCTACTTTCTATACTGCGCATTATGATTCACGCACAAGCTCAGCGAGCCTAAGAGTATTTAGTGAAACAAATCTTATGACGGCTTGCGCACAACCAGCTTTAGCTGTCGAGGTTCAAAAATCTACAGCGCTTTCTTTATTAATGGCAATCAAAACTCAAGCAGCTCCCTCTGTCGGTGCCACGGCAGCTGATACACGCATGGCACCAGCAAGAGAAGTTACAAGTGGTGTGGGATTGTTTGCTGCAGCAGCTCCTGCTGCCACAGCTGAAGGAGCAGTCACAGCGGTCACAGCGAGTCCTGCTTTAACAAGCGCTTAGCTTGGGCTTATACGGGGCAATCCTGCGTGGTTGACCCCTTACACCATTGTTTCAGAGAAGGCGTCGCGAGCACTGCCCAGAGACTTGTCAGTGATTGTGCGCCGTAGCCAAGAAGCACTCCATACAATCACTTACTCTAAAATTCCAATCTTAATATTAGCTTAAGCTGCTATTGTTATTCTTCAGCCAAAAGCTTAACGGTGAACAAAATGAAGAACCCTGCAGCTGATTTAATTGTTGAAATAAATATTCATTTTAATATTGGTTCAAGAAATTTTCACCGCCATTCATTCAAAACTATATTATTGAAAAATTTGCTATTCAAACAGCATATTGGTATGCCACTACCTGCTGATGCTGCTGATTTTTTTTATCAATTTTGCACCAAACTTAAGACTTTAAAGAAATATGGTCATGATGTGTTAACTCCTGAATTTATGACTGAGCTTCATCTAATGGCTGGAACCAGAGCAGAAAAAGTCACTAGAGTAAAAGCCCGAATGAGTGGGCTAACACCCAAAGCCGCAACTGAAGCTGTTGCCAGCATAGCGGCCGGTGTGAGTGCAAGTTAGCTACTCAGCTCCAAACAGATCCTTAAGAATAATAGTCTGATGACGTTCAGGACCCGTTGAAATTATACTAATCGGAATCTCAGTAAGCTCTTCTAAACGCCTAATGTAATTAATCAAAGCCTGTGGAAGTTTTTCATACTCGGTTAGGCCATAAGTCGATGTTTTCCAACCCGGCATAGTTTCATACACGGGTTCACAGTCTTTCAATACCTCCGTATCGAAAGCTAAAGTGTTAAGCACTTCGCCACGATAACGATATGCCGTACAAATTTTAATTTCGTCTAATTCGTCAAGCACATCGGCTTTCATTAAAGCTATGCCCGTTAAGCTATTGATGTCCAGTGAGCGACGCATTACTAAAACGTCGAACCAACCACAACGGCGTGGTCGGCCAGTCACTGAACCAAATTCTTTACCTTTTTCCGCTATGTGGCGCCCTATTTCATCATGTAATTCAGTCGGAAACGGACCGGAACCCACGCGCGTGGTATAAGCTTTGGTAATACCAATCACACCGTCCAGATAACAAGGACCGAATCCGCTGCCTGTCGAAGCCGCCCCAGCACTAGTATTGGATGAGGTAACAAAGGGATAGGTGCCCATGTCGACATCCAACATCGCGCCTTGTGCACCTTCAAACAAAATGTTTTTGCCTTGACGACGCAAATCAGTCAACAAGCTGGTTACGTCCGTTAATAAAGGCACAATCTTTTGGGCCGCATCTTGTAACAGATCAAATACTTCAGATACCGGAATAACGGCTTGTTTGTAATAATGCTCTAACTGAAAATTATGATATTCCGCGAGCTTAATCAGTTTCTCTTTCATCAACTCAGGATGAAGCAAATCAACTAAGCGTAGGCCACGGCGTGCTACTTTATCTTCATAAGCCGGACCAATACCACGACCTGTGGTGCCAATTTTTTGCTGACCTAAAGCCGCTTCACGCGCTTTATCTAATGCCACATGATAAGGCAGTAAGAGAGTGCAGGCAGGGCTCAAGCGCAAGCGTTCTCTGACAGGCACACCATTGGCTTCGAGCTCTGTCACTTCATTCAAAAACGCCTCAGGCGACAAAACCACACCGTTACCAATTAAGCTCATAACGCCATCACGCAAAATACCGGAGGGAATGAGACGAAGGATGGTTTTCTTACCATCGATAATGAGGGTATGACCAGCATTATGGCCACCTTGGAAGCGTACAACAGCCGCAACACGATCGGTCAAAAGATCAACGATCTTGCCTTTGCCCTCATCACCCCATTGCGTACCCAAAATCACCAAATTCGTAGCCATACTGTCTTCCTTAAAAAAATCGAATGGGCAGCGTGGCTTCGCTTTCTTAGGCGGGAGCTGCTGACCGAACGGGCCATTCTAAGGGAGCTGACTGGGGGCTTCAAGGGGTATTAGCCAAAAGCGCAGAGGCGCATTAAGAAAAACTCGATGCGTGATATATTTGTTTTCCAAGACAGCTATACCCATCATACTTCGAGATGCGAAGTTTTAAGTTTCAGCTTGCGAGAAGTTGTGGCGTTCTGATTGAACAAAAGGCGAGGAATAGTTATTCTATTTTGAGCTTTTTGTGATTGAA
>JBDNGR010000133.1:0-4337 GCA_041689165.1 Coxiellaceae bacterium | reverse complement strand
CTTGTTTAGGTTTAGTGACAGCGCTTCTGGTTGAGATGGATGAGGAGTGGGCACAGGGTAGAAACTATTTAAATGTGAGTGACAATTAATCAGACGCAGAATGGGATAAATCAGAATTTACAGAAAGAATGTTGCTTAGTCCAGTTTAGACGCGGCTATTCTGCAGTACAGTGAAGAATAGCCATGTTCTCAAGGTACAGAAACGCTAGTAAACAGATTAAAAATTGGGTCAGGTGTTGTCTTATTGATTAAAAGAATCTTTTGTTCAGAAATGGCTATTCTGCAGTCTACTGCAGAATAGCCGCGTCTAAACTGCAGTAGACTGCAGAATAGCCATGAGACTAGTTAAACAAGGCGGGTTTGCGCATTTTCATAAAGCAGAAGATTAAAATAAGCGGTACGAATACGTCGACCCAGAACCAAGAACCGCTGTTGCCTGGCACAAAGCTACCTTTAACCAGCATCTCGTAAACATGCCCTATTGCAGCACCCCACAGCCAACAGACATTCGTGATGACGGCGGCTTTGCGAAAATCAAAGCTCGCTTTAAAGGCCATCACAGCGATTAAGCCCATACCGAGATTGGCGATTCCCACCTCATATTGAAATGGGCTATTTAACCAGCCAATGGCGGCAGCTGTAATATCGCCAAAAAAAACGTGCATGACGAAATAATAAAGATTGTTAATTCCAAGCGGCAATAACATCATCCAACGAAAACAATTTTCATAACTCGGTAGTGCAGAAGACTTATGCGTTAAGAGAATAAATACCCAGGCAAGAACAAATATAGAAAAAGCAAAATTCTCTAAAAAAGATTGAATAAGATTGGCCATTAGGAACTCCTTTTCTAAATTAAACAGACATGAAACAACAAGTCCAGCGTAAGAAATTTTCAAAGGGAGATAAAGATGATTTTTTATAAGTGAGTAGAGTAATCAGCATTGCCAAGATGAACATTGCAGCGCCGAAGTTTTCGAAGAATAGCTGAATAAGTTTAGCCATCACATAACCTCCTGTTTAAACTAACTTTCCTGTGACAACACTTTAGCTTAAGAGGCCTGCATAATCTATAGCGTAGCTTTAGCTATCTAAGTAGTTAGTTTTGGTAATCACTTTTTTGCCGGTTTTGCTTTCAAGTTCTATTCTCGCATGTTTAGCAATACCAGCACCTTTTTTACTAGCAATGGTGTTTTTGGGTACTCCTTTGGCATCAGCTGCCACAAGTTTCAGTCGGTGACAATTTGGCACCGACTCACAGCCCTCATCCTTTAACCGTTCTTTGAGTTTATTCCAATATTTTCTAGCAGTTTGATAATCTGATTGCTGAGTCAAGGCCCTGATAATAGCAATTACCGAAAAATACCAAGCTTCACTTTCTTCGTCATAAACCCGTCGAATGGGGGTAATCTTCAAAAATGGATAAATTAGCTTGCACAGAATTTCCTTGATTTTGGCCAATATAGGCTTATATATCCATCGCACCTCAAGATGCGAGTTGTAACTTGCATCTTGAGGTCGCATTAGACCGCTTCCTCAATCACAAAAGCTCGAAAGAGCCCAACTATTCCTTCGCTTTTGCTCAATCCTCATCGGGCTACTGCTCGCAAGCTGAAACTTAAAACTTCGCATCTTGAGGTGCGATGGGTATAAACATAAGTTGGTTATACCGTATTTTTGAAAAAACCAGGGGATAGGTCGACTTAAGCTCGCTTTTTTAGCATAATCTCAGGCTGTTGAAAGTAAGGACAGCCCCCCGCAATGAAGCTCAGTATTATTATTCTTGCCGCAGGTCAAGGCACGCGCATGAAATCCGCCACTCCTAAAGTTTTGCACCACCTGGGTGGCAAGGCTTTGTTGCAAAGAGTGATCGAAACAGCCGAGTCATTGGACCCTGAGAATATCCAGATTGTATATGGTTTTCAGGGGGAGCAATTACAAGCGGTTTGCCGACACTTGAAATTAAATTGGGCGCGTCAAGATAGACAACTGGGTACGGCACATGCCGTTGCGCAAGCCCTGCCTTTTTGCGCGGTTGAAAACCAAGTCCTAGTTTTGTTTGGTGATGTGCCGCTAATTAAAGCCGCGAGCTTAAAAAAATTGCTGGATCTAACTAAAGAGAATGTGGGTTTAGTGACAGCTGAATTTAAAGATCCTACCGGCTTTGGTCGAATTATTCGTGATCACACAGGTAAACTATGTGCAATCGTCGAGCAAAAAGATGCAAATGAAGAGCTGCAAAAAATTACAGAAATTAATACGGGTATTTTAAGTGTGCCAGCCGCTTTACTAAAAGAATATCTACCCAAAATCACCAATAACAATGCACAAAAAGAATTTTATTTAACAGATTTAATTGGTTTATTAGCTAAAGATGGCAAGCCAATTATTAGTATAGGAGTTGATAATATGGCAGAAGTTCAAGGTGTAAATGATCGTTGGCAGCTAAGTCAATTAGAACGAGCGCACCAACGTGAAAAAGCTCATGAACTTTGTTTACAAGGAGTCACTATCATTGACCCCAACCGCTTTGATTTGCGCGGCGAGCTTGAAGTAGAGCCTGATGTTTTAATTGATATTAATGTCATCATTGAAGGAAAGGTTAAAATTGGTGCTCGCACCAAGATCGGACCGAATGTCGTATTGCGCAATGTGAATATAGGTGATGATGTGATGATTCTCGCCAACTCTATTGTCGAAAACTCCACCATTGATAATCATTGTGTGATCGGACCTTTCGCACGAGTTCGCCCTGGCTCGCAACTAGCTGAGCATGTGCGTATTGGTAATTTCGTTGAAGTTAAGAATAGTGAGTTGGGAGCTCACACCAAAGCTAACCACTTAAGTTATATTGGTGATGCGACGATTGGCAGTAACGTTAATATCGGTGCTGGTACAATCACGTGTAACTTCGATGGAGTTAATAAACATCGTACCATTATTAAAGATGATGTATTCGTCGGCTCCAACACATCACTTGTGGCGCCTCTTACTGTAGAGGAAAGCGCTACCATCGGCGCAGGCTCGGTGATTACGCAAACGGCACCAGCTAAACAATTAACAATAGCACGGTGTTTACAAACTTCGTTGATTAATTGGCAGAGACCCAATAAAAAAGAAGAGTCTAAAGGTTAAGCTGTGAATCGCTGTCCAAGAATTTATTGTGATACCAAATTAATCGTTGGCGAAACTATATTATTGCCAGACGCTGCAAGCCATCACCTGCTTCGCGTGTTGCGTGCCAAGCCAGGGCAAGGCCTCACTCTCTTCGATGGAAAAAGTTCCGAAGAATATAGTGCTGAATTTGTTGCTGGCGAACAGAAACAGGCCTTGGTAAAAATCTTAGCTAAGGATTGCACAGAACATGAATCGCCACTAAAAATATTTTTAGGCCAAGGTATCTCACGTGGCGAACGAATGGATTACACTTTACAAAAGTCAGTTGAATTGGGAGTGCATGAAATTACTCCTCTGTTCACGGAGCGTTGTGGTGTTGACCTAGCGGGTGAACGTGTGCAAAAGCGTGTAACACATTGGCAACAAGTCGTGATTGCAGCGTGTGAACAGTCAGGTCGTTGTTATGTGCCACAAGTTAAATTTCCACAGAAGCTAGAAGAGTGGTTAAAGCAACTTAAAACAGATTTAGCTGTAGTGGCAGACCCTCGCAGTACTAATACCCTCCATGATTTTTCAGAAAATATAGCCACAGTCGCTTTGCTCTGTGGGCCGGAAGGTGGATTCAGCGAGCACGAGTTAGAGTTAACGCGTCAATATCAAATGCGGACCTTTTCCTTGGGGCCGCGCATTTTGCGCACCGAAACCGCGGCCTTAACGGCCATTAGTTTAATGCAGTATCGCTGGGGTGATTTGAGCTGTTCTCCTTTAATATAAAAAGCCTAGCCTAACAGGTCTGGATTGCTAAAAATTGAGTCGGAGATTAAAAAATCAATGGCATAAACAGCCAGAATCTTTGTAAGCATTTTCCTATTTTTTTGTGAGGAATTGCTTGCGGAGTTGGCCAGAGCGAAGCCAAGTTAAAAAGGTGTTGTTGTAAGCGATTGATTTTAAGTTGTTAAATTGCTGGCGGCCTATAATTTTTTAAGTTCCTTGGTTAGCTTAATTCTCCTAAGCTTGTTTGCCCCAAGGTGCATGTTAGATTTAGCCCAGCGTTGGGAGACTTTGATTAGGATTATTGGTTTTTCTGAGGGCTTAAAGAAGGACCACAATACGGAAGTTGACCCTTGAAGTGTGCCAGCGTTAGCCTAGGAAAGGCGGAAATCCAGCAGTGATTTGATGGTTAGGGAGTACCTGGGGGGAGTGATAAAACACTCCCCCTT
>JBDNGR010000132.1:0-2254 GCA_041689165.1 Coxiellaceae bacterium | reverse complement strand
GAATTAACTCACGCTCAAATTCTGCAAGGGATGCAAAAATACCAAATACCATGCGTCCTTGCGCAGTCGAGGTATCAATTGGATCATTTAAGCTGATTAATCCAACTTTTTTCTCAATTAATTTTGTTGTTAAATGAATTAAGTGAGCCAAATTCCTACCAAGCCGATCCAACTTCCAAATAACCAATAGGTCATTTTCTCGAAGGTTTCGCATAATTTCTTCGAGCACCGGTCTTGCTGTTTTTGAACCGCTTGCAATTTCTTCATGAATTTGCTCACAACCGGCTTTTTTTAGCGCATCAACTTGCATGGACAAAGATTGCTCTTTGGTTGAAATGCGTGCATACCCTATTTTCATACACATTAGTCCATTTTACTAACTAAAAAACAATATAATGAACCAAGATTTACTGAACCGCTTTATCTTACCAAAAATAGGCGTAGAATGCGATTTTTTTGACTGAAAAATCAGTCCGGCCAAACCCTCGTTTTTTTGAACTCGAATATGACCCTAAAAAATCGGCTACAGTTACTTTCAGAAGCAGAAATTGAAGACCTTTACGCTCGTCCAAATTTTAACGCCGCAGAACGGGAGCTTTATTTTACAATGACCCAGCAAGAGCTAAATGCATTGAGTCAATATTCAACAACAAAAACAAGGGTCTTTTTTATCCTGCAGCTTGGGTACTTTAAAGCCAGTCAGAAAATTTTTGCATTTACATTTGATGAAGTTCGTGATGATGTGGATTACATCCTTGCTAAATATTATAAAATCGGCGGATCTGATTTCAAAATCACCAGACAAAGCCTGAGCCAACAAAAAAAAGTTATTCTAAATTTATTTGAATATCAGGACTGGTCATCAGTACAAGCGCCCTTGGTTGAAGCGCACCTTTGTGAACTATTACGCTATTACCCCAAAGGGCATAATACGTTTCGGCAGTTGATGGTTTATTTGGAAAATAAAAAAATATTACTCCCAACTTATCGCACCCTGCAAGATCTATTTACACGGGCGTTTTCCACGGAAAAAGAACGACTTGATAAATTAATACTCTCAATGCCCAAAGGGCAACATGAAAAATTGTCCGATTTGATCAAGCGGGAAGATGGGATCACAAAACTGAATATTATTCGTTCTGATCAGAAGAATTTCAGGTATATCCCCATCAAGGAAGAAGCAGCTAAAGCTTACGAAATCGCGGAGTTATATAAATTTGCAAAGGAATTTATACCGACTCTGCAGCTGTCTAAAAATGCCATTCGTTATTATGCTGATTTGGCAGAGCAGTATGCTGCATCCAGATTGCGTCAATTAAATAAACCGCAGCAATGGTTGCAAGCCCTGTGTTTTGTTTACCACCGTTATCAACAAATCATGGATAATTTAATCACAAGTTTTATGTTTCATATCAGAGCCATATTGGCCGACGCTAAAAAATATGCGGATAAAGCACTGGCTGAATATAATGCAAATCTAGTTATTGATATACCAAAATTAGCAAAATTTGTGGGATGGTTTCCCAATCGTAAGTACGGCCTCGATCATGAAGAGTTAAATCGTGACGCTTATAAAATTTTGCCGGAAAAACAATTTCCTATTATTGCTGAGTACTTGAGTGGCGGTTGTGTTTTTGATAAGAACGCAGCCAAGAGGGATTTTTATTTGGCGATATCCCGGCAGTTTTCTCTCTATTTACGGCCGATATTGCTCCATGTTCCCTTCACGTATTTCAAGGAAAATAGTGATATCATGGATTTCATCAAACTCTTAAAAGATCATTATGGTGGTGGTAAGAAAAGCCCATCGTCGTTTAAGTTACCCAAAGAAATAGAAGACAAACTTTCAAAAACAGCACTTCCTTATTTGAAAAAGGTTGCCGGTGATGAGCAGGTTGATCCACATTTATTTGAATTTTTTGTGTATCAAAAGATGTATCGTCGCCTAGATAAAGGATTACTCTGTTGTAATGACAGCGTGTCGTACTGTGATATTGATCATGATTTGGTGAGCGAGGACGTTGTTGATAATGTAGAGCAAATTGCCAATGAATTTGGCTACAAGAAGATACCAATCTATTGTGATAAACGATTAGATGAGGTTCTGCAGGAGCTGGATTGTGCATGGACAAGGACAACCGGCCGAATTACCCGCGGCGAGAATTTGGCATTCAAAATTAAAGAAACCAAATCAGGCGAACAAGACTGGAGTTTAAGCTACGATAGTACTGAAAAACTGGATGACAATTTTTTC
>JBDNGR010000131.1:0-2322 GCA_041689165.1 Coxiellaceae bacterium | reverse complement strand
CATGGGTAAAATTCACTTTATTTGGGCTGGTGGTGAAAGACCTATTCCATCACTCTCTGGAATAGTTATCAGAGGCTGGAAAGCACGCAATCCGACAGCAGAGGTTTGGATATGGGTTGATGGCGAACATCTTTCTGCTGCAATCCGTGAAGGCCTTGCTAAAAGGATATCTTCCGGCGAAGTTGCTAAAGGCCACTTAGAAGCACTGGCGGAGTCGTATTCAGAGGGAGATACGTGAAAGCAGACTCGACTCAAAGCAGATGCATCAGAGTTCGGATTTAGTGGCACCGGCTATGTAATCAAAAATATTCACGATCTCATAACCGACATCGAACTATATCGATGCGAAACCGCCGATGAAGCATTCGCGGGTCAAATGGGTGTACTGTTCGACATAGCGAAGCACGAATATTCTCGCTTAAGGCCTAATTATGGTGCTTCTAGTGATATCTTTCGTTATCTCATTTTGTTCTTATATAGCAAGCGAGGGGAAGGCTGGAGTGCATATTTTGATCATGATGTTTTACCCGGGAAAGAAAGAATTTCATGTGACTGGGGGCGTACAAAAGCTCCTATATTGTTTGCTAGTAGTCAAGGGCAGGATACTATTGGAAATGATGCATTTATTTGCCGTGAATCATACTCAGATTTTTTTAAATTGGTTTTGCAAAAAATTTATCATAGCTATGTTGATGCTTCGCTATGTTATGAAAATAGATTTCTCGTATATCCATCACCACCGCGTAGCGAAGGTGAAGAGTTAAAGGAGCTTAAAGATACTGAACTTGATACTATTCATCGAACTGGCCCTGGAGTGATAGCAAATAGCGTATTTGAATATTATGTTGCTAATAAATTTACCAATGATAATTCTGCGACTGATGAAATGATTTTAGCTGGTAGAACTGTCGAAGAGGAAGACAATCCTAAGCGATGGACATTAGCTAATGATAGTGTATTTTTTCTTATGACAGATATTTCTCATCCCGTAACAGTGTTCCCACCCCTATGTTCCTCTATATCAAGCCAAGTCTACCAAAATTTACGAGTCAATAAGAACTCCTGGATGAATGCCCCTTGCCACGCGACTTCAACTTTAGAACACGCAATCCAGCTGGCACGTAAAGAAATTCAATTTAAAGCCACATTCATGAAGATCATTCATCTCGATGATTCAGTCAGGGACATAGAAGATTCACTTGCAGGCGGTGGAGCAGGTGCAGGTGCAGGTGCAGGTGGTGGAGCTATCTCGAGCATTCAAATTTCTGATGAATTAGTTAGAGTAATTAGTGACCTAGACCTAAGGTCAGTGCAAGCAAGGCCTATGTTATCACGCTATCCATCAGTCCAAGGTTATTATGAAGAAAAATTGGCTAGTGTGAATGATTATATGGATTGTCAAATAAATACGGTTGATTACTTTATAATCATGTTGGGTGAGGTAGCTGACGACGAGATTCTTCAGCTGTGTCTGAATGTGTGGATACCAAAAGTCATACCCTCAGCCTGGCGTTGCATAGATGAAATAACAACTTTAGCAGTAGATATATTTTGTTTGATTCAAGAATTGGCGCTTGAGGGCAGGACAGTAAGCTCAAAGCTAGCTGTAATTGATAGAGAGGTGGAGTATTTTCTACGAGTATCTAAAAGGAATTCGGCAGCAGAGGTCATCCAGCTCAAACCTCTCATGGCGGCTGTAGATTCGATCGAAGCTATAAAGGAATTCACAGGATTAAGGTTGCGTGAACGTGTGTATTATCTATTTAATTATTTAAAGGAGTTAAATGAACTAAAAAAAGAAAATGAGGGTCCTCGCGCTATTAACTTTGCTTTTAAACTTGAAGACTTTCATGGGCTAGCTGGTGCGATTCAACGTACGTTTGTGTTTATCGAGAGTGAGTTTAATCTCAGCTCAAATGAGGTATTGCTCGAGGAGATCGAAAGATTTGTTAACGACTCAGCACCATCCGGCGAAACGGCGGTTCCGAGCTCTTCGAGTGCCGCTGCTGCGCCTCCCACACCAGCAGCGGCAGGAGGGGCAGGTGCTATTATAGCTCCACCGACTTTATTCAGGCATAGTCCTGTCTCCACTGAAGCAACACACGGTGCTGCGCCAGCGTCGGCCACGGCGGGAGATGATACTGCCGCGTCGGCCACGGCGGGAGGTGATACTGCCGCTCCAGCACCAACTTAAGCTAGAATGAGAATCGTTATTTTATAATTGAAGTAATGAGACCATGGACCCTAAAAAAACCTTATACAGGATATCTTATCCTGTCACAATCGCCCGGGAAGCATGCTTAAGTAATCAACCTTGATAAT
>JBDNGR010000130.1:0-4878 GCA_041689165.1 Coxiellaceae bacterium | reverse complement strand
TTTCAATAATGTCGGTGTTAGCATCTTGGTTGCAACCCATGATTTACCATTGATTGCACGAATGAACCACCGAATTCTCAATTTGAAAGATGGCAGGCTAGGAACTGTTTAGAACAGCGTTTACGACGCAAAAATTGGGATGATTTAGAGCTAACCTGGCCTTAGGTGGGCCTTGTAGTAAGACGATTTAACAAAAACGAGGCCAAATTTGATCAAGTCACACTCAATTTGCAGCCGCAAAAGCTATATTAAACAAGCCCTAAGTATCGAGTAATCATGCAAAACAAAATTAACCAATTTTTTATTTTACATCTGCGAGCTTTTTTATTTGCGTTAGGTGAAATAACTCGAACGCCGGTCGCCAGTTTACTGACCGTCATTGTGATTAGCGTTGCTATGTTTTTGCCCACAGCACTCTATGTGGCGTTACAAAATTTTAGCGCTCTTAATCAATACTGGGAAGGAACACCACATGTATCTCTTTATTTAAAACCAGGTCTATCAGTGCTAGATAGCAATAACGTGATACAGGAGTTACGCTGCAATCCTAAAATTAAAAAAGTAGATTATATTTCACCGCAACAAGGACTGAATGAATTCGAAAAAATAACGGGTTTAGAAGGTGCATTAAGCGATCTAAAAACTAATCCTTTACCTGGGGTCCTAATCATCACCCCACAAAATGCTTACCAATCACCTATCGGTCTCGAATCATTACTAAAATCCCTGAATCATTTTCCTAATATTGATAATGCGCAATTTGATTTAACTTGGAGTAAGCGGCTGTATTACTTAGTGCAAATTTCGGAAAGAATTACCTATGCGCTCGCCATTTTATTTGGTTTTGGTGTTATTTTAATTATTGGCAATACCATTCGATTGATTACCCAGAACAATCGTCAAGAGATAGCTGTATTGCGTTTATTAGGCGCCACCTCTGCTTTCATACAAAGACCACTGCTTTATCGTGGCATCATTTATGGTCTGCTTGGTGGAATGCTAGCTTGTATCTTCGTCAAACTTTTAATGTGGTGGCTAGCAGGGCCACTCGGGTATTTAGCTGAGTCATATCAAACTCAATTTAACTTATTAGGATTCGGTCTCGCGGACGCATTAAGCATCCTAGTTATTTGCAGCATAATGGGCCTAATTGGCTCATGGATTTCAGTACATAAACATCTTCAAGCACCCGAAAGTCTTTAAGGGCCCTCTATAAATTGATATTTTGTCTTAATACTTTGTTGCGCACTTTTCTCAAATCCTCATTTATCGCCCATAAACTGCAGACGCTCAAAAAGTGTGCGTCGCATCTTAAGCCAAAATATTTAATTTATAGAGATGCCCTTCCCTTAATGCTTCGTCACAAAACCCATGGCCTGCGTGGTTTTCGTCTACAGCACTAAAGCTACACCCATCGACCTTCGAGATGCGAAGCTAGGGTTTTAACTTGCGAGTAGTTGCGGCGTTCTGATTAAGCAAAAGGCGAGGAATGGTTATTCTATTTTGAGCTTTTTGTGATTGAAGAACGCCTCAAATTCGACTTAAGGTGGAAGCCTAGCTTCCCATCTTGATGGTGCGAGGGGTATGGACACTAAAGAACTTCGACTTAAAATACTTAAACAAATATAGTGCTACAAGCACACCCAGATACAAACCCGCCATCACGTCACTTAAGTAATGTCGTGTAAGCATTAAACGGCTTAATGCTATTAACATGGCAAAAATAAAGGCATTTTTTGCGTAGCGCGGCCACAGCAAACTCACACCCATACTAACTGCCGCTGCTGTAGTTGAGTGTCCAGACGGAAAAGAAAACCACGTGGTAATGTGTGGGCTCCAAGGATAAATAGAAACATTATGGAAAAAATGAAATCCATATATTTTATGTGTGAACAATTCGACAGGTCTCGCTCTAGCTAATAGGTATTTGATCAGATCACAAATCAAACCTGAGCTAATAACTGTTACTAACAAATAAAGCCACCGCTTAGCAAACTGAACTCGTTTTAATTTGTAACGATAAAACAAAAATAAGAAGCCAAACAAAAATAAGTACAGCTCTGCTTCACCAAAATATGTGATGAATTTAGCTGTTGAAGTTAAAAACGGTGTTTCATGGGCCTTGATAAATAGCGCTAAAGCTCGATCAACAAAGAAATAGCTAAAGATAATTAGCAGAAAATAACTAATACTATAAATCGGCCTGGTGATCCAATTGTAGCTTGCTAGAGAGTTATTATTATAATTCAGTTCCAATTTCACTTTCGTCATCCTTTACGATATAGAATTAATATTTTGGGGTGCCCGCTATTTAAGGGCCAACCGTGAATCGTTTTTAGTGGCTGCATACTTAAAGCGTGCTGCGCTAAAATATGTTCAAATTCGGTCTGTTGTTGTTGCTCAATCAAAACCCACGCAGCACCTTCTCTGAGCTTTTCTGCTACAGCATTCAGCGTCGTAAACAATACATTATGCGTACCCAAACGAAATACCAGGCTGGGCTCGCTATAGGCTAATACTATTAAGGGATGCTGCGCATCAAGCGCGGGCTGTTCACTTAATATAACAGTTCTAATTCTTTCAGTGATCCACAGGCTATTAAAGCTCGGAATAATTTTTTCAAATACCAAAGGATATGAACATACGCTAATTAAAACTACAGCCAGGGCCACATCTTTTATTCTATTTTGCCAGAGTAAGCTGACCAGATAAATACTAGCACAAACAACAATTAAGGCATTGAGCCAAATAATAAGTGGAATGCCTGCCTCCAGTAAATAAGAAAGCACAACAAAACCAATGGCAATTGTGCCACTCAAAAGCAA
Organism: Coxiellaceae bacterium; assembly: GCA_041689165.1. Classification (GTDB taxonomy): domain Bacteria; phylum Pseudomonadota; class Gammaproteobacteria; order Coxiellales; family Coxiellaceae; genus CAIQCE01. The sequence goes on along the minus strand of JBDNGR010000130.1, from coordinate 2,053 downwards.
CCATACACTATAAAAACAGCGTAAAACTTTAGGATAAGGAAACTTTGAATAGCCCCCACTTACTAAGCTAATTGCCATTAGTAATGCTAAGGCTGGATAAATGGGTAACAAGTATTGTGGTAGTTTGGTAGGAATTAATTCATACAAAAAATAACTTGGAATTATCCAAGCCAATAGAAAACGCACTGAGTAATCTTTACGTTGCTTGCAAGCATAAAATAATGAAGCGACTAACAACACAGAAGCCGGCCACAGCGTCACTAAGGAACTTAACAAAAAGAAGCCCGGTGGCAAACCATGTGATTGCTGTCCACCGCTTAACTTAGGCATCACATCTAAGTGAATCATGTCCCATAAAAAGTTACTGTGAGTCGCTATACTAAGTGGTATTAACCAAACAAGGCTTAAGATCAGAACTAAACCTAAACCTCCCACCAGATGCAAAGCTTTTAGCCAGCGCCACTGTCGATCAGCTAAACATAGGCCAAAAATAGTCAAGAGTGCAAAAATGGGGTTAAGACCTTTTATTAACACGCCAAAAGCCATGGCTACCCAAAATAATATGACCCAAGCTGGGTGAAGCCGCTTTTCTTGGCGTGCGCTCACATAGATTTTCCACAGAGCACCCTGCATCAACACAATGCTAAAAAGCAAAACCGCATCGCTAAGGCTAAGATGGGCTTCAGCGGTTAACAACAAGCTCGAGGCTAACAAGGCCGCACCCCAAAATGCGCTTCTTTCGCCTAGGAAATTTCTAGCAAAACCATAGCTGAATAAAACCGCCAACAAAGCACCCAAAAGAGAGGGCAAACGGTAAGCCCAAATTGCCGGGTTATCGACCTCGGTAAAAATTCTGGCTGATAAAGCTTGCAACCAATAAATGCCCGGCGGCTTAAGGTGGCGAGCCTCATTTTGGAATTTTAGCTGCAGATAGTCGCCTGTTTCAAGCAGTTGCCGACTAGTTTGCGCAAAATGAGGCTCATCACGATCGGTGATAGGAATGCTTGCTATGCCCGGCACATAAAGTACCAAGCATAAAAAACTAAGTAGTAGATAAGGCTTCAAAGCATTTAAAATTTGATGTTTCAAGCAAGCTCCCGGACTTAAAAGTAGGCGCCTCTTTTTAGGCCATGGCTAAGAACATGTCAATAAGGACATGGCTATCTGTCAAAGCAATTTAGAAATGTCAGCTTCTTAGCAATTTAGAAGTGTCACCTGTTGGAGCATTTTTAAGGAGGGGAAAGGGAATCGTCCTTCAGCCCTCTAGATTAGCTGATTATGGAGCGCTGACACCCGGTCACATTTTTGTCTTTGTAATCTCAGACACTGATTCAATTTGCATGAGCTTAAGAAATGATCCTTTCGCCGTGCGGGAGAAAGAAAAACTTTCTTACAAGCTAGAGACAGATCCCAAACCAAGAATCAATTCTGTGTGGACAGCAAAGTTTTATTCACACATTGAAGAATTTGAAAAATTCTTTATTAAAAAAGCTTCCGAAGGAGTAAGTCCGGGCCAAGACATGCGTTATATTGTCAATGTACCTTTAAAGGTAATACCTGATGATATTCTTAATCAGAGGATGCTAAGAGTATGGATTGATAAATTTAAAAAAACACATAGAAATGAACGTTATATTTTACATAGCGGTACCTTAGTAAAGGATACAGGCGAAGAAATCCCAGCTCCTGCATTCAATTGCATTAATGGCGTTTATGGTGCCATGAATGCAAATGGAAATGAACATGATCCTTCTTGCCAGATGGCTGCTGCTGCCATACTCTGTTTTCTCAATACTGGACTATCAGAATCAGAGATTCAAAAAATTAGAGAAGAGCATTTTCGTGATGCTAGAGATGGTCTAAAGAAAAAGCCTGATGAAATCTTAAGGAGGTTAACATGCGAGTAAGACAGCTTGCACCTTTATACAAAAAGCTATGCAGCGTATCAACACATGGATCTAAAATACCCCCAATGATGTTTTCTAGTTCTACTCCCTCTGACAAAAATTGGCGAAGAATCACTAAAGGCATGACTGCCACTGAGAAATATATA
>JBDNGR010000129.1:0-12908 GCA_041689165.1 Coxiellaceae bacterium | reverse complement strand
TCGCATTAGCCCGCTTCCTCAATCACAAAAGCTCGAAAGAGCCGAACTATTCCTTCGCTTTTGCTCAATCCTCATCGGGCTACTGCTCGCAAGCTGAAACCTAAAACTTCGCATCTTGAGGTGCGATGGGTATATAAATTGCTATTTTGTCTTAATACTTGGTTGCAGGTTTTTCTCAAATCCTCGTTTATCGCACATAAACTGCGGACGCTCAAAAGCCGTGCACCGCATCTTAAGCCAAAAGATCAAATTTATAGAGGTGCCCTTAAGTAAGGATGGATGAAAGAGGGGGTTTTCTGGCATAATCCGCTGCTATGAATCTGACTTCACCTCGCTTAATCGTTGCCCTAGATTTTCCTGTCGCAGAGCTGGCATACCAATTAGTACAGCGCCTCGATCCTAAGCTTTGCCGTTTAAAAATAGGTAATATTTTATTCACTCAAGCTGGCCCATCTTTAGTTGAAGACTTAATGAACTCAGGCTTCGATGTCTTCCTTGATTTGAAGTATCACGATATTCCTCAAACCGTTGCCGGAGCTTGCCGTGCAGCAGCAGAGCTTGGGGCATGGATGGTGAATGTGCATATTCAAGGTGGTAAGCGAATGTTAGAGGCGGCCGTTGAAGCCATACAGCCTTTTAATCACAAACCTTTGCTAATCGGTGTGACGATTTTAACGAGCTTGCAAGATGAAGATCTGGCGCCTTTGGGTGTGCAAACTGCTATCGAGAAGCTAGTGCCACGCATGGCATTGTTGGCAGAACAAACGGGTTTGGATGGCGTGGTCTGTTCCTCTCAAGAAGCGGCTATACTGCGTGAACAACTTAATCTTTCATTTGTTTTAGTAACGCCTGGTATTCGTTTAGAGGGAGATGAGGCAGCTGACCAAAAACGAATACTGACACCTAGTGCTGCTATTCGTGCGGGTTCTAGCTATTTGGTGGTGGGCAGACCTATCACTCAAGCGCGTGATCCTTTAAAAGTACTTGAGCAAATTCATTCTGAAATGGCCACTAATTCTTAATTCTCGGCAGGCTTTCGTTTCCAAAAAATCCCGGTATTGTGAATTCATCCTAAGTTATTAGACTGAGCTCGCCTGAAAATTTATAGTGATAAATTTCAGGCATTTCAATAACACTTAGGAGTTCAGTATGCAAAAAATAATTATGATGTTCTTGCTTTTTAGCTTGGGCATGACCATGACCATGGCTCAAGCTTCATTTAATCCCAATATCTTAAAATCAAAAACTGAAACTGCTGCAAAAGTTCAGAAGCCCGCGGTCGATATTAATCATGCTGATGCGAAGGAATTGATGAGTTTAATAGGGGTAGGCGAGAAGAAAGCCCAAGCTATTATTGCTTATCGCCAGGAGCATGGATTGTTTAAATCCGTTACCGAGCTGAGTTCTGTGAAAGGCTTCAGCGAAAAGAAATTAGCGAGCTTGCTTAAGAGTAACGAGGGTAGAGTTGTAGCGAAAGCCACGGTATAGATTGGGTGCCTGCTTTCTCTGAATAAACCACGGTCTTGTAGGGGCGGGGCCCTGTCCCCGCCCTCTACCAGTTGGGTGTATGTGTGGTAAGTGATATTAATGTGCACTTAAGAGAGCGGACACAGGGTTTAAAATCGGTTCATCAAACCTTGTCTTAACGTTAGCGGAGGCAAATTCCATTCGCGCTGCAGTTTTGCATATTCCTTTTTCGGCAAAATGACAATGAGTGGATTTTTGGTAGGGTCTAACCACTTGGTGACGTATTCAACATTCTGAACTGACATACCAACACAGCCTCTGGTGCCAATACCATAGCCTTCCCAAACATGAATAAAAGTACATGAGCCAGCGTTCTGTATCGGATTAACTGTGTTGTATTGAATAATGACACCCCAGCGTAGCACTTCAACATCAAGCCACTCGCTTCGAATCGGAGCGGCTTTGTTATAGATAAGATGATTGTATTCATCACCACTATGGTCATTGCAGAAATAGGTGTCATTTACTGACATATAATCCATTTTTAAGTGAAGTGGGGGGCGGGCAGGGTAACCAAATACGGGTCCTAGTTTAAAAACACCGGCCGGAGTACGGAGATCTTTCTCTGCTTTGATGGGGCCTGCATAGCCATAAGCTTGTAAGTCGATTCCCCAGCCCATACCATTTTTTCCTACAACCACCGGAATTTTAGGGCTAACTAATGGCCACTGCAAAGTTCTGGGATCACGTTGAAAAAGTTGTAGCTGCCCATTAATGGCTTGCCAGTTTTGCGTGGTAACTACCACCAACTGTTCGGATTGAGCCACCAAAGTCTTGGCTGGTAAATCATAGGCAAAGACACAGTTGCTAAAAATTATCAGAAGGCTTAGAAAAATATTTTTCATTATCTCTCGGTTTTTTTAGTGCTAGTTAAGACTTGAGGAACTCTAACATTCTTATCTTTTCTTTAACAGTGGTAAGAGTTTGTAGGGCCTATAGCTGTTTGTTATTTAGTGGTGAAAATTGATATGGTTTGAAATAAATAGTTTTGTAGCAACTGTCTTGAAGCTTAAGCTTCAAGACAGTTGCTACGCCCATTTGAGTAAATCACGTTCAAATGCTGCTAGGCTAAGCTTGCAGTGCCAAGTGCCTCCTATTACCATGGTGGGCACTTATGAATAGCCGCACTCTCAGCCTAAATGATCTATCAGCATATCGCGCTGACAGAAACCTATTCCAATCTTTAAACTGTCAACTCAGCTCAGGCGCGGCTCTGCAAATCCTGGGTTCTAATGGGTCTGGTAAGTCTACTTTATTAAAAATTATTGCGGGATTACGCCAGCCTGATAGCGGCTCAATCGACTGGCAGGGGGAAGCGATCGCCCTTCAGTTAGCGGAATATCAAGTGCAAATTGCCTATTTGGGGCATCGCTTGGGTTTAAAGTTAAGTCTGAGTGTGCTGGAAAACTTAGTATCCTGCGGTATTAGCCGGGCTGAGATTTTAGTGATGCTTAAAGCTTTTGGATTGGAACAATATTCAGCGGCTTTAGTGGCGCATTTATCACAAGGGCAAAAACAGCGGCTTGCCTTGCTGCGTGTTTATCTCTCGAATAAAAAAATTTGGATCTTAGATGAACCTTTTGCAGCACTTGATCAGGCATCATTTGAATACATGCAAAACATCTTGCAACAACACCTGCAGCAAGGCGGCTTGTTTATTTTGAGTAGTCATCGAGCTCTGCTGTTTAGCGCTGGTGTTCAGACCATTCATTTGGATAATAGCCATGCTTAAGCTAATGGCAAATTTAGGCTATCGCGAGTCTTTAGTACTATGGCGTCATCCGGGGCAATTGCTGCAACCGCTGCTATTTTTTGTTATTATTGCGAGCTTATTTCCGCTGGCGATTAGTCCAGACCCGCGCTTGCTGATGCAAATCGCGCCCGGTGTGATTTGGATGGCGATTTTATTTGCTTTGATCTTGTCTTTCTCGCACTTATTTGCAGACGATTATCTGGATGGTTCTTTAGAGCAACATATCATTAGTTGTCATCCACTGAGTGTTTGGGTCTTGGTCAAAGTGCTACTACATAGTCTTATGATTATTTTGCCGATGCTGATTTTCCTGCCATGTTTGAGTTTGGCTTATGCCTTATCCGAAGCTGCCATTATCAATTTGCTATTAGCGATGCTTTTAGCAGTGCCGAGTATGTGTTTATTGGGAGCGCTAGGCGCAAGCGTTATCCTAAGCTTGCGTAACGGTACCTTATTGCTCGCTTTAATTTTATTGCCTTTGTATGTACCGATTCTGATTTTTGCGAGTGCTGCTGTAGTACACGCGCAAAACCAACAAAGTGCTGCTGCAGAGTTGTCTTTGTTGGCGGCTTTATTGGTGCTATTAAGTGTCTTGCTTCCTGCGGCTACCAGCTATTGCTTGCGTACGGCAGCAGAGGCATAGCTTACAAACTATCCAAGTATTTTTCGGCATCCAGTGCGGCCATACAACCGGTTCCTGCGGATGTGATGGCTTGACGATAGACATGATCTGCTACATCACCTGCCGCAAATATGCCGGGAACACTAGTAGCTGTCGCATTACCTTCTATACCACTACGCACTTTAATATAACCATTATGCATATCGAGTTGATCGTTAAAAATGCCGGTATTGGGTGTGTGACCAATCGCAATAAAAATACCATGCACGGCAATTTCTTTAAGTGAACCATCAATTGCTGATTTTAATCGCGCCCCTGTTACACCGGTGGTATCGCCCAAAACTTCATCTAAAGTTTGATTCCACTCAATAATGACATTCCCGCTTTTTGATTTTTCAATTAGCTTATCGCTCAGGATTTTCTCTGAACGGAATTTGTCACGCCGATGAATAATAGTCACTTGTTTGGCAATATTAGAAAGATACAAAGCCTCTTCAACCGCGGTGTTACCTCCGCCTATAACAGCTACATTTTTACCTTTGTAGAAGAAGCCATCGCAAGTGGCACAACCCGAAACACCACGCCCCATAAAGGCTGTTTCAGAGGGAAGACCCAAGTACTGTGCTGAAGCACCCGTCGTGATGATTAGGGCATCGCAAGTGTAGTCATCATAATCGCCCCATAGGTGAAAGGGTTTAGCTTTAAGATTTACTTTATTGATTTGATCGGCAATCATGTGGGTATCGAAGCGTGAGGCGTGTTGCTTCATGCGCTCCATCAACATAGGCCCTTGCAAGCCTTCAACATCGCCTGGCCAGTTATCGACATCGGTGGTAGTCATTAGTTGACCGCCTTCAGCCATGCCCGTGATGAGAGCCGGCTTCAAATTAGCACGTGCTGCATAGACCGCGGCGCTATAACCGGCAGGGCCGGAACCTAAGATAATGAGTCGATGATGTGTGGTCATGAGTTCTCTTTCCGCAAAAGGTTTCATATTACCTTAGGCTTCGTGGGTGGGCAAACATAGCTCTCGTACCACAAGATCGAACTTACAACAGGCCGCTTGAGCTTGAGAGCTATTTTCAAGACTGATTGGATGGTGAAAGCTCAGCTTCATTTAGCGGCTTTTCAACTGGCACCCGAGAGAGAGATACCCATCGCACCTCAAGATGCGAGCTGTAACTTGCATCTTGAGGTCGCATTAGCCCGCTTCCTCAATCACAAAAGCTCGAAAGAGCCGAACTATTCCTTCGCTTTTGCGGAGTGTCATCGGGCTACTGCTCGCAAGCTGAAACTTAAAACTTCGCATCTTGAAGTGCGATGGGTATAGACTCTATAATCAGCTCCTTATATTAATTCCATGAGGTTTATTTTGAAGTCGAAGTCTAGTAGGAGAGCCTCTGCGACCCCGAGGAAGGAACCCTCATTATATCGGGTGCATTTTCATTATCGCTTACGTGAAGGTTTTTTAATTTTAGCCTCTTTCATCGCCATCTTTTTGTTGGTAGCGCTGGTGAGCTTTCATCGTTCAGATCCTTCTTGGTCACACACCATTGCTAAAGAACATGTCTTGAATTGGGAAGGCAAGGTTGGAGCTTGGCTTGCTGATGTGTTGTTGTATGCCTTTGGTTATATGGCTTATCTCTTAGCTCTGATGTTGTTTTATTCAGCTTGGATTTTTTATCGTCATCGCCATCTAATGGAACAAGAACAAGGTAAGCATGCTTTATTGCTGATGCGAGTCTTGGGCTTCGTCATGGTGATGATGAGTGGTTGTGCATTAGCAACGCAATATATCTCAGCTGATAATCTGAATTTACCCTTCAATGCTGGTGGTGTAGTAGGTTATGGCTCAGAGCATTTTCTGGTGCATCTGTTTAATCCTGCTGGCAGTACTTTATTCTTAGTTGCCTTATTTTTATTAGGCGCGACCTTGTTTAGTGGTGTTTCTTGGGTGCTGATATTTGAAAAAACAGGAGAGTTCGTATTGGCACAATTAAGCAAGCTTCAGCTTAAATTAAAATTATTCTTACAGCACGAGCCTAAGCCCATTAGGCTTGCGATTGAGCCTGTAATTCAAGAAGTAAAGCACCCCAGGCCAAAAATTATTCGTACTGAACCTAAGCTTGGTTTTGAAGATTCTGAGCACTCACCCAATATTGAAATGTTGAAACCGGCAATGTCGGAGAAGAAGTCATTGGCCAACCCGCGTCCCCCCAAGTTGTCAGCGGTTGGAGCAGGTGGTTTGCCGGATATTCATTTGTTAGATGAATCTGCCGTTAAGCAAGCGAGGGGCTTTACTGAGGAACAATTGGAAGCTCGTTCACGTGAAGTTGAAGCTCGCCTAGCTGACTTTAATGTAGAAGTGCATGTGACTGCTGTTCACCCAGGGCCGGTCGTAACACGTTTTGAATTAGAATTAGCAGCGGGTACTAAAGTCAGCAAAATAAGTGGTTTGGCTAAAGATTTGGCGCGCTCATTATCGGTCATTAGTGTACGTGTTGTTGAAGTTATTCCGGGTAAATCGGTGATTGGTTTAGAGCTACCGAATGAGCAGCGTGAAGTGGTGAGTCTGAAAGATATTTTATCGTCCAAGCAATACCTCAATTCTTACTCAGCTTTAACTTTAGGTTTGGGTAAAGATATTGCCGGTCATCCTGTAGTGGTTGATTTAGCTAAAATGCCGCATCTATTAGTAGCGGGTACCACAGGTTCTGGTAAGTCGGTGGGTCTTAATGCAATGCTGCTAAGCCTATTATATAAATCAACACCCAAACAATTACGCTTAATTTTAATCGATCCTAAGATGTTGGAATTAGCGATCTATGATGGCATTCCGCACTTGCTAGTGCCTGTGGTAACAGACATGAAAGATGCTGCTAGTGCGTTGCGCTGGTGTGTCGTGGAAATGGAACGTCGTTACAAAATAATGGCATCACTTGGTGTGCGAAACTTGGCGGGCTTTAACGCGAAGATTAAAGAAGCTGCTGCTCAAGCTAAAACTATTCCTGATCCTTTCTTTAAGTCCGAAGGTGAAGAGTTTAGTGCAACCGCCTTAGAAGAGCTGCCGCAAATCGTGGTATTAGCTGATGAATTTGCCGACATGATGGTAGTGGTAGGTAAAAAAGTCGAAACTTTGATTGCACGCCTAGCGCAAAAAGCTCGTGCGGCCGGTATCCACTTGATTTTTGCTACCCAAAGACCTTCTGTCGATGTGATTACCGGCTTAATTAAGGCCAATATTCCAACACGAATTGCTTTTCAGGTTTCATCTAAAATTGATTCGCGCACCATTTTGGATCAAAAAGGTGCTGAGCAATTATTGGGTTATGGTGATATGTTGTATCTCGCACCGGGCACAGGCGTACCGGTGCGTATTCATGGTGCGTATGTGGGTGATGATGAAGTGCACCGAGTTGTTGACTATTTGCGTCAAACGGCAAGTCCACAATATCTAGATGAAATCTTAGATGAAGATTTTAGTGGTGAATATGGTGTAGCAGGTGGGGGTGAGGCGGGTTCTGGAGATGCGGAAAAAGATCCATTTTATGAGCAAGCGGTAGAGGCGGTCATCCAGGCGCAACGTGTGTCAATCTCGAGTATTCAGCGACGTTTTAAAATAGGCTATAACCGAGCGGCTTGTATTGTTGAAGCAATGGAATTGGCGGGCGTTGTCGGTCCTCCCGCCGATGGTAATGGCGTCCGTGATGTATTGGTGCCAGCGCGAGAGGCTTAGACCCTTAAATAGCGAGTTAGTCTGATAAGAAAACCCATGAACATTCTAAAACAAAGTTTCTTATTTTTAATAGTTACTCTTTTTACGAGTCAAAGCTGTTTTGCTAGGACTGAGCCTGCTGCGCAACAGCTCAGTGGACTCTTGAGCAATTTGCATGAATTCACAGCTGAGTTCAAACAAAACACCTATGATGCACAGCATAAGTTAATACAACAAAGCGAAGGACAATTGGCCTTGCTACGTCCTGGTAATTTCAGATGGGAAACCTTGGCCCCGATGCATCAGTTGCTTATCACGAACGGAAAAAGTTTGTGGATTTACGATGTTGATTTAGAGCAAGTTACGCAACAACAATTAGATAATCAGGGTGAATTGAATCCTGCGCAACTGCTAAGTGGCTCGTTGCAATCACTGGAAAGCCAATTTACGCTTAGTCAAAAAAACAATACAAATACGCAAGTCTTTAAGTTGGTCCCAAAAGCCAAAGAAGCAGCAGTTGCTTGGATACAATTGCAATTTGAAAATGGTCAACTGAAAAGTATGCAATTTGCAAATGAATTGGGTGAAATCAATGATTTTCAATTTAGTAACATCCAAAAACAATCGCACTTAAGATCCAAAGAGTTCAATTTTAAAGCACCTGCCGGTGTGGATGTTTTAGTGAATTCTTAAGGGTACTTCTATAAAGAAGTATCAAGACGAAAGATCAATTTATAGAGATGCCTTAATGCAACCTTTAGCCAGTCGCTTACGTCCGCGTTCAATATTGGAATACATTGGACAAACTCATTTGTTAGCTGAAGGGAAGCCTTTGCGACTGGCTATTCAGCGCAAGCGCCCACACTCGATGATTTTATGGGGGCCACCCGGAGTAGGTAAGACCACTCTAGCTTATCTGCTAGCGGAAGCATTCTGTGCGCGAGTTGAGCAAGTTTCAGCGGTTTTAATCGGTGTTAAGGAAATTCGCGCGATTGTGCAAAAAGCACAACTGGCACGTGAGACCAATCAAGAAAATACTCTGTTATTTGTTGATGAGGTCCATCGCTTCAACAAAGCGCAACAAGATGCTTTTTTACCGCATGTAGAAGCCGGTACTTTAGTTCTAATTGGTGCCACGACAGAAAACCCCTCCTTTCAGCTCAATAACGCGTTGCTTTCGCGAACCCGAGTCTATGTTTTAAAGTCTTTGGGTCGAGCTGAGATTATGCAAATACTTCAGCAAGCATTAACCGATCTCGATCGTGGTTTGGGGCCGCGTGCTTTAAGTTTAGAAACAAGCTTAATGGAACGATTGGCCGATTTTGCTGATGGTGATGCACGCAAAGCTTTAAACGCACTGGAAATTCTCAGTGATTTAGTTGACGACAATTCTAGTATTACTGAAGCTATGGTAGAGCAAGTGTTGAGCTCGGATGTGCGGCGTTTTGATAATCGCGGTGATTTATTTTATGAGCAAATTTCCGCTTTACATAAATCCATGCGCGGTTCTGATCCCGATGCGGCCTTATACTGGTTTTGTCGTATGTTGGATGGTGGTTGTGATCCGCATTATATAGCACGCCGTTTACTACGCTTTGCTTCAGAAGACGTGGGTAATGCCGATCCGCGTGCACTGGGTTTGACTTTAGATGCTTGGCAAGCTTATGAGCGATTAGGCTCGCCGGAAGGTGATTTAGCCCTGGCGCAAGTAGTGGTATATTTGGCGGTCGCGGCTAAAAGCAATGCAGCTTATGTGGCTTTTAATGCAGCGCTGGCGGATGCAGCACAGTCTGGCAGTTTAGAGGTGCCGATGCATCTGCGTAATGCGCCGACCCGAATGATGAAAGATTTAGATTATGGTAAAGCTTATCGTTATGCCCATGATGAGAGCAACGCCTTTGCTGCTGGAGAAAATTACTTTCCAGAAGGATTTACACCAAAGCATTATTATCAGCCTGTTAATCGTGGTTTAGAGATTCAGATTGTTGAAAAGCTTAATCAGTTAAGAAAATTGAATAAGGAAAAGTTATGTTAGACCCCAAACTTCTGCGCCAAGATATTCAAAAAGTTACTAAAGAACTAGCTAGACGAGGTTTTCAATTGGATTTTGAATACTTTGCGAGTCTTGATCAGCAGCGCAAAGACTTACAAGATCTCACGCAACAATTGCAAAACAAACGTAATCAAGCTTCTAAAGCAATAGGGGTTGCTAAAGCACAAGGAAATGATGCCGGCGATTTACTAAAAAAAATGAGTTTAGTCGCCGATGAGCTTAAAACATGTGAAGCCCGTCTCGAAGTTTTACAAAGTGAATTGCATGCATTTCAGCTTATGCTTCCCAATATTCTGCATGAGACTGTTCCAGCTGGAAAATCAGAAACTGATAATAAAGAGGTACGCCTCTGGGGTAAGCCGCCTCAGTTTGTTTTTCCTGTGCTCGATCACATTCAATTGGGTGAGCAGGGCGCACGCATTGATTTTGCAGCAGCAGCCAAAATCTCTGGTGCACGTTTTGTGGTTTTAAATGCAGGTCTAGCGCGTTTGCAGCGTGCTTTGGGCCAGTTTATGTTGGACTTGCATACAGCGGAACATGGTTATCAAGAAGTCTATGTGCCTTATTTAGTCCGATCTGAATCATTATCTGGCACTGGTCAATTACCCAAATTTAAAAAGGATCAATTCACTATCGCAGGCGAATTTGATTTAACTTTAATTCCAACTGCTGAAGTGCCAGTCACTAACCTAGCGCGAGATGAGATTTTTAATGTTGATCAATTGCCGTTTAAGCGTGTGGCTCTCACGCCATGTTTTCGCAGTGAAGCGGGATCTTATGGCAAAGATACCCGTGGTATGATTCGCCAGCATCAATTTGAAAAAGTAGAGTTGGTGCAAATCGTACGCCCTGAAGATTCTTATCAGGCACTAGAAGAATTAACACGAAATGCGGAAACAGTATTACAGCTGCTTAAATTACCCTATCGTGTGATGGCGCTTTGTGCGGGTGATGTAGGTTTTTCAGCTGCAAAAACTTATGATCTTGAGGTTTGGATGCCAGGACAAAATTGTTATCGAGAAATTTCTTCTTGCAGCAATTTCGAGTCTTTTCAAGCGCGTCGTATGCAGGCACGTTTCAAACGCTGCGCCGAAGATAAGCCGGAATTGGTTCATACCATTAATGGCTCAGGTGTAGCCGTGGGACGTGCTTTAATCGCGATCATGGAAAATTATCAAAAAGCTGATGGCTCAATTGAGGTTCCTGAAGTATTGGTGCCTTATATGGGCGGGCTTAAAACAATATAAGATGAACTGAATTTACTGGAGAGGATCAAGTGTAACGCGATGAAACATTACCGATGTGAGCATTGTCTTGTAAATTTAATTCTTAAGTGAAGTAGGGAGCGCTTAGAGTGTCTTGATCAACCATAAACCGCGGTTTTCGAAAAGTGTGCGCCGGGTCTTAAAGCAAAATATCTAATTTATAAAGTTGTCCTTGCGCATTGTTTAAGATAAGGGTCCCGATCCTCTCCCGGTCCGTAGGCGAAAATTAAGCTGCCACCTTTGATGGTGTCAATCACTTTTGCTACTTTGCTCGGATTTAGTGCAAGACAGCCCCAGCTGCGCCCCATATATTTGTGTGTTAGAGCAAATTCTTTGTTCACGTAGGGTGCGCCATGAACAATAATGTGTCGTGAGCGTGCTTGATCATTAATGCCAGGTTCTAGGCCATCCAGGTGAAGCGAGTAGCCATGTTGGCCACTATAGGTGCTGCTAGCAATAAAGGCCCCTAAGCTAGAGGTCAAACTACCAGGCACGTTAGAAAAGTGCTTGGCATAGAGTTCACCGCTGTTCATACCATGAGAAACGAACAGGCGGTAGACTACTTTGTGCTTACTCATGTCAATGACCCAAAGGCGCGTTTTAGTGGAGGGAAGGGTGAAGTCCACAATGGTAAGCATGGGATTCTTGATCTTGCCTTTCATGGCAGCGCATTCATAGGCTTGCAAGCCCAGCCTAAGAGCATGTGAGCTTAAGCCATGAGTTTTGAAGGAAGGGGCTGAATTAATTGCTGCACTAACACCCATTAAAAGGATAGCGAAAACTAAGCTGCTTAATTCTTTTAAAGTTTTAGTATGCTTCATTTTATGCTACCTGCTGTAAAAGCAGAAAACAGACTATAAAGTCTGTTTTCCAATCGAAGCAAGTGTAGCACAAAAAATGTACTTATTGGCGATTATTCCCTGCAAAAGCGCTGAAAATTCTTAGTAAGCTTACGAAAAGATTAAAGAAAGCAATATAGAGGGAAATGGTTGCCATGATGTAATTGCGTTCACCACCGTTGATAATCTGGTTAGTGGTGAACAAGATAAAGGCGGCTGATATCACAGCAAAGCCACCGGAGATTAAGAGCTGCAGCATAGGCATATGAAAGAAGATCCCTAGCAGACCGGCCATGAAAAGCACCATGCTCGTTATGGCAATGAAGCCACCTAAATAGCTGAAGTTTTGGCGAGAAATTAACGCATAGCCTGATAAGCCAAGGAAAATTACTCCTGTCGCGCCAAAAGCGGTAGCGATTAATTCTGCCCCATTCGCATAGCTACTAATAACCATGTTTAGTATGGGTCCAAGGGTATAGCCCATAAAACCGGCATAAGCGAAGATAGCCAATACGCCCCATGGGCTGTTGCGCAATGCGATGGTTAAGAAGTAAAAGCCAAACATGCCGATTAGTAAAATGGCTAAATTAGGATTGGCGTTTGTAAATGTCGCATAAACGGCAGTTACAGCACTGAGCATTAAGCTTAAACTCAAAAGAAAGTAAGTTTTACGCAGGACGCTATTAACCTCTAAGCTGGCTGGGTTGGCTAAACTAAGTTCGAGTTTAGATGATCGCATGAAATTCCTCTTTGCTAATAATACGGATTTGCCTTCAGGTCTTATCAATGGCTTACTCAAATGTGTTGTCAAAGACTTGAAAGGTGGTTGATTATACCCACAAACTAAGAAATAATCCTAACCGTTTTCAGCTGCTTCATATATACCCATAGCACTTCGAGATGCGAAGTTTTAGGTTTCAGCTTGCGAGCAGTGGCCCGATGAGGATTGAGCAAAAGCGAAGGAATAATTAGGCTCTTTCGAGCTTTTGTGATTGAGGAAGCGGGCTAATGCGACGTCAAGATGAAGCTTACAACTCGCATCTTGAGGAGCGATGGGAATATACCTCTCGCATCTTGAGCTACAATCGGTATAGAAAGATTAAGCTGTTCACTGCAGTGCGAATGTTAAAACTT
>JBDNGR010000128.1:0-1583 GCA_041689165.1 Coxiellaceae bacterium | reverse complement strand
ACAAGTGAAGTGCAATTGAAAGTTTCAGTCATTCACTGAAGTGGCCAGCTAAAGACCTCAAGAGTAAGCTCTTTAAAGTTCTAGAAAAACTTAAAGCAGGAAATTACTCTTGAAATATCATCATTTGACCACCGACGAAAGGTGTTAGATCTACACATTAAAGTCAACGTGAAAAAAGCAAAATGAAATTGCCAAGTATCTTAACGTATCAGCTTCCACGATTTTTCATGAGCTAAAAAGAAACAGAGAAAAGAAAGGCTATCGCTATAAACTAGCTGATGTAAAGGCCATAGAAAGACGCCATGTTGCCAGTCGTGTTCCCGAGAAAATGACAATACCTATTATTCGACTTGTAGAAAAAAATTTTCTTAAAAAATGCAGTCCAGAAAAAATATCGGGCGTGTTGCGAAGCCGCGGTATTTTCATTAGCTATGAAAGCATATACAGACACATTTGGGCAAACAAAAAAGCCGGCGTGACTTTGTATAGCCACCTGCGTCGTCGAGGAAAGAAATATAACCGTAGAGGCGCTAAAACAGTGGGTAGAGGCTGTATTCCGAATAGAGTAGATATCTTGCTGCGACCTAAAATAATCGAAAAGAAAAGCCGCCTAGGAGACTGGGAAGGCGATATAATTATTGGCGCAAAACAACAAGGCGTTATTCTGAGTCTTGTTGATCGAAAATCAACATTTACGCTTTTAGCGAAAATGCATGATAAACACTCAAACCAAGTGCCAGGTTTAATTAAAAAAAACTTGAAGCGCTTGCCCAGAAAAGTGGTGGGACACACCATCACATTTGATAACGGAAAAGAATTTTCTAAACACGAACGCATAACAAAATTAACTGGGTTGCGTTGTTATTTTTCAACGCCGTATCGTTCTTGGGAACGAGGATTAAATGAACATACAAATGGATTGGTTAGACAATATTTTCC
The DNA here is from genome assembly GCA_041689165.1 of Coxiellaceae bacterium. Lineage (GTDB taxonomy): Bacteria > Pseudomonadota > Gammaproteobacteria > Coxiellales > Coxiellaceae > CAIQCE01. Next base: position 644 of record JBDNGR010000128.1, on the reverse strand, counting down.
CAAAAAATCTAATCTTAATGATTACACAGAACAGGAAATTCTATAGGTAGAAAATCAACTTAACAACAGACCAAGAAAGGTGTTAGGGTACAGAACACCTAAAGAAGTTTATCTTGCGATTAAGCAGCCTCAAAAAATTGCACTTCACTTGTGAATCGGCGACACATATATTTTGTGATTTAGTTAGGAATGAGGCGAAGGGAAGCCTATTTTATTCTATCCACAACTTCAATAACCAACATTATACCTATATACTTCCTGCTGGTCTCGATTCCATAGCAGCTTAGGTTGTAACATGGATAATCATTTTAAGAGCGGAGGAACTTATGGAAGAGGCTGAAAACTTACAGCTGGCATTACAAGAGGCTCATAGCAGAATACAGCGGCTCGAAGAAATTATAAGACTAATGCCTGGACATGTTTATTGGAAGGATCTAAAAGGGACATATCAAGGATGCAATCTACTACAAGCGCTCGATGCTGGCTTTAAATCAACTCAAGAGATGATTGGCCACACCGACTATGAAATGCCATGGAAAGATGATGCTGATTCTTTACGTCAAATCGATACGGAGGTTATTGAGACAAACGAAACAAAGCTAGTAGAAGAAAAATCAAAAACCGCTAGTGGCAAAGAGGCCATT
>JBDNGR010000127.1:0-7826 GCA_041689165.1 Coxiellaceae bacterium | reverse complement strand
TTGAAAGGGCATAACCCAGTATCCACACAAGTATTGCCCTTACAGCCCAAGCTGCGGCTCGATGATCGGCTCTGGTGTGGTAACTGGCATTGATCTGCAATTGAGAGGGCAACCGCAGAGGAATTTACCGCTACACCCCAACTTAGATCGACACCCCAAATCTTGCTTGTCAGCGCGGGGGTGATTGGGTAGAATGCCCGGTCTTAATTAAGAGGTAGCTATGTACGCGATTATCAAAACAGGCGGTAAACAGTACCGTGTGGCAGAGGGCGAAAGCCTTCGAGTCGAAAGCTTGGGCGCTGAAGTGGGCGCGAGCGTGGATTTTAACGAAGTTTTATTAGTAGCCAATGGTGAAAGCATCCAAGTGGGTTCGCCTTTGCTAACTGGTGCCAAAGTCACTGCTGAAGTCGTGGATCATGGCCGCGCTAAAAAAATTCGTATGGTGAAGTTCAAACGCCGTAAACACCATATGAAATGGTTAGGGCATCGCCAAGATTTCACAACAATCAAAATTCAATCAATCAAGGTGTAAACAATGGCAACGAAAAAAGCCGGTGGTAGTACCCGTAACGGGCGCGACTCGAATCCTAAGTATTTAGGTGTTAAAAAATTTGGTGGTGAGCATGTGGATGCTGGCAATATTATTATTCGCCAACGCGGTACACGATTTCACCCAGGCAAGAATGTAGGCATGGGCCGTGATCACACACTCTTTGCTTTATCTGAAGGTAAAGTATTGTTTGTGGTGCGTGGCGCTAAGGGCCGTACTTTTGTTGAAGTTCAACAGATTCAGTAAAGCGGTTTTTATGTAAAAAGCCCCTTTATAGGGGCTTTTTTATTTGGGGAATAATATGCATTTCGTCGATGAAGCACTGATTACAGTAGCGGCCGGTAAAGGTGGCGATGGCTGCATGAGCTTTCGTCGCGAAAAATTTATTGAATATGGTGGCCCGAATGGCGGTGATGGCGGTGATGGCGGCAGTGTTTATTTAATGGCTGATAAATCATTGAATACACTTTCTGATTTTCGTTATACCCCACATCATAAAGCTGACAATGGCCAAAAGGGTATGGGTAGCCAGTGCACCGGCAAAGGCGGCGAAGATTTGTGGATCAAAGTTCCCTTAGGCACCACCATTATTGATGCTGATACCGATGAAGTGATGGGCGATCTAACTAATCATGGTGATAGCCTCTGCGCAGCGCAAGGTGGTTGGCATGGCTTAGGTAACCTACGTTTCAAATCCAGTACCAACCGTGCGCCGCGTCAAACCACTAAAGGTAAGCCGGGTGAAGAGCGGCGCTTAAAGCTTGAGCTGAAGCTCTTGGCTGATGTGGGTTTGCTGGGCTTGCCCAATGCTGGTAAGTCGACCTTTATCCGTGCAGTCTCCAATGCCACCCCTAAAGTCGCTGACTACCCCTTTACTACCTTGCACCCTAATCTAGGGGTGGTGAGCGTCAGTGAGCATCAAAGCTTTGTGATCGCCGATATTCCGGGTCTGATTGAAGGAGCTGCTGAGGGCGCGGGCCTCGGTATTCAATTTTTAAAGCATCTGTCTCGTACCGCCTTGTTATTGCATCTGGTGGATATTGCACCGATTGATGGTTCCGACCCGGCCGACTCTATTCAGGTCATCAACAACGAGGTCGAGAAATACAGTGCCGAATTAGCGCACAAAGAACGTTGGCTAGTGTTGAATAAAACGGATTTAATTCCCGCTGATGAGCTAGAAGCTTACTGTACGGCCATTGTTAATAAGGTGCAGTGGCAGGGCCCAGTCTTTATGATTTCAGCGGTGAAGCGTGATGGAACTCAGGAGCTTTGCTATCGCTTAATGGATGCGATTAATCTAACGAAAGAAGTGTCGGTTGGGTTGTAGGGGCGGGCCCCCGTGCCTGCTCTCTTTCAGTTGGGTGCATGTTTGATAAATAACCTCAATGCGTAATGCACGGGTCGGCCTGTGTACAGGTGTGGTAAGAGTGGCATTGATGTGCGGTTGAGAGGGCAACCACCCAATAGCCACATAAGTATTGCCGCTACAGACCAATTTAGGGGGTAGGCATGAAGGTTAATGGAGGGGAGATGCTTAAGCCAAAGCTTTCTTAACGCGCTTATTCAAGCGGCTTTTCAGGCGCGCGGCTTTATTCGGGTGAATGACCTTCTTGCCAGCCATTTTATCCAACATGATTGAACTTTCATGGTAAGCTTTTTCCAAAGTCTCTTTAGCAGGCTTAGTTTCAGCTAATTTCACTACCTTTTTAACAGAGGAACGCATCTCAGAGCGTAAGCTACCGTTGTGAAGATTGCGTTTAACGTTTTGTCGAGCTCGTTTTATTGCTTGTTTCGAATTGGCCACGAATAATTCCTCTATAAATGTCAAAAAATTAAGACCGGCAAATATGCAGGCTTTAGGGATTTTTGTCAAGGAGTCGTGCGCGTATCTAGCGGCAATTTAGTAATGTCACCTTTAGCAATTTAGAGATGTCACCTGGGTTAGGGATTCAGCTAGTCTGAAGACCCACTAAACCCCGGAGGCTGACGATGCAAGAAGGACTATTATTGATGAGTCAGCAAGAGCTATACCCATCGTACTTCAAGATGCGAGTTGTAACTTGCATCTTGACGTCGCATTAGCCCGCTTCCTCAATCACAAAAGCTCGAAAGAGCCCAGCTATTCCTTCGCTTTGAAAGAGGGCAGGCACAGGGACCTGGCCCTACAATTCACGAGCTTTTCTTTCAGGGGCAAATATGGCAAGCTTCAGGCCTCATTTTCACCAGGAGTGTAGGATGCAAAAGTTATTATTAGGAGCTATTTTTATTGTTTTGCCAGTGCTTGCCCAAGCTGAGCTACCACCTTTAACTCAAGACCCCGCTAATGTGGTCTCGGGTTTAGCGAGTCCTACGTCTCCTGCGTTGCAGCAGTATCAGTCAGTTGATGATGCGCCTGCTATTCCATCTGTTCCAAAGTCGCCACTGCCGAAAAAAAGCCCCGTATCGACAGTTGCTAATAAACAAATTCAAAAACAACAAACGCAATTGACGACTGAGGTGCAAAGTTTGGAGTCACGCTTGACGCAGTTTACTCAATCTTATTTGTTGGCTCAGCAAGAATCTAAGCAAGAGCTTGCCTTGCTAGAGCAAAAATCGACTGCTTTACAGGCTGAAGTTGAGCAATTGCTGAATGTATTGAAGGCTATGAATCAACAGCTAGAACAATTGAAAGTGCAATCCAGCAGTCATCAACAACAATTAGCGCAATTGGTTGATTCATCAGGATGGCAAAAATTATCGGCCAAGCTCCAGCCTTATTTAGCCAATACCAATAATTCCTTAATCGTGTTGATTTTGATCGTGCTGTTGTTGGTTTGGGTCATGGTGGGGCGCATTCGTAAACGTCGAGCACGTTATGCGGAAAATGTAGTGCGGCATGATCATGATGAAGACGACACTAAAAACGAATATGATTTTATGGGTAGTTCGGAAGGTGTGCCCGCGCAACTTGACTTAGCGCGTGCTTATATTGCAATGGAAAACTATGAGGCTGCTGAAACGGTATTAAAGCAAGTTATTGCTAAAGGTGATGCTGAACAACAACAGCAAGCGCGTGATTTGTTGAGTAGAATTCCGGGGAAATAGTCAGAATTCTTTTCTTGTAAGGGCAGGTCCTGTGTGGATATTGCGTGTCTGCCTTCTTTGAACTAACCACGGTCTTGTGGGGGCGGGTTCTTTGTGGATATTGGGTGCCCGCCCTCTTGCAGTTGGGTGTATGTGGGGTAAATAACATTGATCTTCGATTGAAAGGGCAACCACAGGGGGTGCCCCTACAAACACAAACACAGCCCAACGAATACCGCCTATCACTGCTCCGGAATCAACAATGACCACCTCCCAACGTTTTGCGCTCGCCCTCTCTTATGAAGGGACTGCTTACCATGGGTGGCAGAAACAAGAAAATTTAATCACTCTACGAAGCACTTTAGAGCAGGGCCTAAGCACTGTGGCTAACCAGCCTATTCGAGTAATTTGTGCTGGGCGTACTGATGCCGGTGTGCATGCAAGCGAGCAAATAGTGCATTTCGACACCACCGCCTTGCGGAGTGAGCGTGCTTGGGTGATGGGTGCCAATGCCAACCTGCCTCGTGACATGAGTGTGCAATGGGTAAAAGCTGTTCCAGAGGATTTTAATGCACGTATCAGCGCCGCTGCCCGCACCTATCGTTATGTTATTTACAATGAAGCGCTGCGCCCAGGCGTACTGCAAAATGCAGTGACTTGGTATTACTATCCTTTGGATGAACAGCTTATGCATCAAGCGGTTCAACTTTGGGTAGGCAAGCATGACTTCACCTCCTTTCGTGCTTCTGGCTGCCAAGCTAAAACGCCAGTGCGCGAAATCTTTGCTTTGCGTGTTTATCGGCAGCAAGCTCTGGTTATCTTTGAAGTATGCGGCAATGCTTTTCTCCACCATATGGTACGTAATATGGTCGGCGTGTTGTTTATGATCGGGCGTGGTCTTAAAGCGCCCAGTTGGGCTGCTGAGGTCTTGCAAGCACGTGATCGGAGAATTGCTGGTATGATGGCGCCTCCGACCGGTCTTTATTTGGCCAAAGTCAGTTACCCTGTCCGCTATGAGCTGCCAAACAGCCCATTTGGCCCATTTTTTTTATCAGGAAGTTTGCTATGATGTCGGGCTTTGGAAGGGCCCCTATGAAAAGTCTATAAAATCGAGAATTCAATGAGCTGGTTAAAAAAATTACTACCCAAAATTAAGACTTCGGAGAAAAAAGGGGTACCGGAAGGTATTTGGAGTAAGTGTCCCGCCTGTTTGTCCATTCTTTATCGGATTGAGTTAGAGCGCAATTTGGATGTTTGTCCTAAATGTAATCACCATTTACGAATTGGTGCGCGCCAACGACTAAGGTATTTTCTTGATCCTGACAGCACCCAAGAATTGGCAACTGATGTGGTTGCGGTAGATCGCTTAAAATTCAAAGATTCTAAAAAATATAAAGATCGAATTCAGAGTGCAGAAAAAGCTACTGGCGAAAAAGAAGCTCTAATTGTTATGCGTGGTAAATTGCATGGCTTAGATGTGGTAGCAGCTAGTTTCGAATTTAATTTTATTGGTGGCTCAATGAGTGCCGCGGTGGGAGAACGTTTTGTGATTGCGGCACAAGCGGCGATTAGTGCGGGCATTCCATTCATCTGTTTTTCCACCAGTGGTGGAGCTCGTATGCAGGAAGGTATTTTTTCGTTGATGCAAATGGCTAAAACGAGTGCGGTTTTAGCTAAATTAGCCCAATCTCGTTTAGCCTTTGTTTCTGTTTTAACCGATCCCACCATGGGTGGTGTGTCGGCAAGTCTAGCCACTTTAGGTGATGTGATTATTGCTGAGCCCAAAGCTTTAATTGGTTTTTCAGGTCCGCGTGTTATCGAGCAAACAATACGACAAACTTTACCAGAAGGTTTCCAGCGTAGTGAATTTTTACTACAAAATGGTGCCATCGATATGATTGTGGATCGCCGTCAAATGCGCAACCAAATCCATCAGATACTAGCTAAGCTAATGCATGCACCAGTCGCTTGATTCCTGGCTTAAGTATCTCAACTCACTTCACCCAAAGACCATCGATCTAGGCTTAGATCGACTTCAACCTATAGCCGAGGATTTAGGCTTAACCGAGTTTAGCTGTCCTGTTATTACAGTAGGTGGAACCAACGGTAAAGGTTCTTGTGTACGCTTTCTTGAAAGCACTTATCTTAAGGCGGGTTATAAAGTCGCTGCCTACACTTCACCACACCTTGTGCATTTTAATGAGCGTTTGCGCATCAATGAAGCGGTTTTAGCAGATAGTCTTTGGTTGGATGCTTTTGCAAGAATTGAAGAGGCACGTGCTGACACCAGTCTGAGTTTTTTTGAGTTTACGACTTTGGCAGCTTTGTGGTTGTGTCAGCAACAAGAGCTCGAGCTTATTATTCTAGAGGTGGGTTTAGGTGGGCGTTTGGATGCGGTCAACATCGTAGCATCCGATTTGGCGATCATTACGACCATCGACTTGGATCATCAGGAATATTTGGGTGACACCCGAGATGCAATCGCTAGCGAAAAAGCTGGAATCTTTAAAGAGAATGCCTTAGCTGTTTGTGGTGATTTTGAAATTCCATTGAGTGTCTTCGAAACAGCAGAGCTAAAAAATCTACGTCTATATTGTCTGAATCACGATTATTTTTACGAAATTTATGAAAATTCTTGGGTATGGATGAGTGATGCCGAGCGCTACAGTCAATTAGCTATTCCTTCGCTTAATATTCAAGATATCGCAGCAGCTTTAATGGCTGTGCAGTTGCTGCAAAAAAAGTTAAGTGTTACGGCTGCCACTATCCAGCAAGTGATGCCGGAGCTCAGTTTGCCAGGACGTTTTGAACAAATTACAACGCCGCTTGCGACAATCATTTTAGATGTGGCGCATAACCCTCATGCTGTCAGTTATTTAGTTGAGCAATTAGAAGAGACAGCCTTCGCTCCTGAAGCTCGAACTGTAGCTATTTTTGGCATGCTAAAGAATAAAGATGCTGCCACCGTTATTGAAATGATGCTGCCCATAATTGATGAGTGGTATGTGACTGAGCTGCCGGTAGAGCGAGCCCGTTCCGCTGCAGAGCTTAGCGAGCTCATAGTCGCTCATGGAAAAAACTGTTACACTTTTGCCTCGGTAACGGAGGCAATGAAAACGGCTTTAGCAACCTGCCAGCACCCTGATAGAGTGGTGGTATTTGGTTCGTTTTACACCGTAGCTCAAGCAAGCGAATGGCTGCAGGAGCTCAGATCCGATGAAGAGCAAACATTAGTAACCAAACGAGGATTCAGCGTGACCCCACAGATGAGACATCGGATTGTAGGTTTATTGGTTTTATTAGGTTTAGTTGCTTTGTTCCTGCCGCTATTATTTAGCAACAAAGAGCCGATGGATAATGTCACCAGTCTATCGCGAGAAGTTCCTAAGGCGCCACCCATGCCTGAAGTCAAAATGCAGCTGATTGGGCCGAAAATGAATCAGACTTCGAACGCTCAGCCTCTTGACGCCGCTCCTACCGAAGCGCAATCAAGCGCTGAGTCTGAAAATCAAGCGCCTGTTGCTAATACTGACACTAACTCAATGCTTGCACCCACAGGAACCACAGCGCCTGTTGCAACACCACTTCCTGGCACAGCTACAGCTACATTCCCGAATGAATTAACGCCACCCGCAGCTGAAGTAAAGCCGGCGGCCCCTAGCGCTGCAAGCAAAACAATGCCCGCGACTTCAGCAATAACACCGATTCCAGCTGCGGAAATGGCAAAGATCGTAGCGGCGCAAGCTCCGGTGATTAGCACTAAGGCTTTAAGTTCAGCACCACAAGCTTGGACTATCCAAGTCGCTAGCTATGCGAATAGCAGTACGGCGCAATTGTTGGTGCAACGCTTACGTGCGCAAGGCTTTCAGGCTTATACGCGTGAGGCGACGATAAATAATAATAAACGTATGACGCGTGTTTATGTCGGCCCTGAAATTAGTCAGGCGAAGCTTGAACAAATTCAAGGGCAATTGACGCGGCAATTTAAGTTATCTGGTGTGGTCTTAAAATATACGGTTAATTAGAGGCTGTTGACCTTTGCTTTCTCATGGCGAAAATTGAGAGGATTTATACCCATCGCACCTCAAGATGTGAAGCTAGGCTTCCACCTTAAGTCGACTTTGAGGCGTTCTTCAATCACAAAAAGCTTGAAATAGAATAACTATTCCTCGCCTTTTGCTCAATCAGAACGCCTCAACTTCTCGCAATC
>JBDNGR010000126.1:0-4519 GCA_041689165.1 Coxiellaceae bacterium | reverse complement strand
GCATTAATAGTCATGTTATCGCAGGAATGGCCCTGTAATTCCAGCGTCCAAGAACTTCGTCGAATACGATCTTCATGGATTCTTTAAAGCCATCCCTCGCTTTTTTTCCTAGCTCATAAACCTTGTCCATAATACTGACACTAACACTCAACCCAGTTTTTGTTTGTGTCTTTTCAATTAATTGCTGCACCATTTTATGGTTTTTTAAAATCACACCTTGCATGGATCTTGTCACATGAGGGAATAATCTGTGCTCGATTGGGTTCCATTTTGAAGTATATGGTGGATAGTGAGCAATACGAATTTCTATTCCGATTTCATTTGCAAGATTCTCCAAGCCCTCTTTAAATACATAACGTCTACTTGAGTTACTTCCGCCACCATCCATGAGCATAAGAATAGATGTTGCATTGGGATAATCCAATTTACCGTGTTCATCCCACCATTTTTTTAGTGAATCACAAGCAAACTCACTAGTTTCATGGCTCGTGCCAATGTTAATGTGAGCTTTATTTTGCTTTAAATCAAAAATGCCGTGAGGAATAGCAACTCCGCTCGCTAAATAAGGAAAATCATGATCGTAAGACGCCACTTCTTCTTTACTGTACACCTCGCCAGCTCGAAATAGGTCACCTATTAATTCGCGTTTTTTTGCGTCAACACTTACAATTGGGTTATCACTTTGCATATACTCTTGTCTTAATTTGGCGATTTTTTCAAATTGTTCGTTGCGATTCTCAACGTTTTTAAGCGTTCGTCGTCGTTGAATTTTTCGTTTTTTATAATCATGCTTAATGAGTAATTTTTTTACAATGCTTTTGCCTACCTCAATCCCTTGCTCTTTTAAGCGCTGTCTAATTTCAAGGTTGCTTAAATCGGTCCAAATAACACCGGCTCGCTGAGGATCACCAGCAGTATGGTCTTTTAAGACCAGTAAAAATGCATCGTCTATGCCTTCTGCTTTGCTAATGGTCGTATGTCTTCCTGCGCCAGTGTCTCTGATTCGCTTTTTTTTAATTGCTCTTCAGACGCCAAATCAGACAAGCCTTGTTGTATCGTTTTTACATCGCAGTTCAAAAGATTACTAATGTAGTTTTGTCCACCACGAGGAAGTTTCAGAACTTCAATTGCGGCATATCGACGCTTATCTTTTTCAGACAAACTATCATAAAAATTGATCATTCCTTCTTTGACTGTCGTTCCATAAAATCTATCCACAGCTTAACGTCCTGTTTTTGGTCTAATTGATTGATTGGCGTATTTTACTTGGTTTTTTGAAAATGGGAAGTTAATTCTGGCTCGTTCCTTAGTGATAAAAATTACAATCGATTGGTGGTGCGAGGGGACAAGATTACGCAAGCGCACTTTCCCGAAGGGGCTCTTGCCTTTGAGTTCAAAAAAAACAAGAGTGAGGAGGATGGCGAGCAAGAAGGGGAGTCCGATGGCAGCATGTATGTGATGGCGGCCAACCCCGAGCCGTTCACGTTGTTCATCACGACGCTAAGCGGTCATCACTTTTCAGCCACGGTGCAATCGGATGCCGGATTAGGTAAGACCATCGAATTCATCCCGCAAGCACTGGCCATAAATGCCCCCATTAAGCGAGCAACGCCTATGACACAACCGGCAACGCTGCCGTTTGCTGATGGCATCAGGAATTTAATGACCAGCATGATGAGACATCAAAACCCAAAGGGGTTTGATGTGAAACATCATTACGGTCGCGTGGTGCGCTTGCAGCAAGGCTTGGTGTTGACACCTAAAACCACCTACAACGGCATGCCACTCAGGGGGGAGGTCATGGAATTGTACAACGGCAGCAAACAGCCTTTGGACATTCAAGAATCGTGGTTTGCAGACGGGCACGTGAAAGCGGTGTCCTTGTCATCAACAACGCTTGCGCCCAAACAAAAAGCATACGTGTACCGTGTCTTGGAGCAGGCTCATGGCTAGTTTTCAATTAAACGAATGGATGCGTGATAAGCAACGCCGCACGCTTATCTCTGTGATTTCAGGCATCACTGTGGTGGTGATTGCCATCATCACGCTAGCCTCAAGTGGCAAGCCTGCTCACGTGAAAAAATCAGAAAAAACGATGCCTGATTTAACCGGCATTGTTGATGAATCGTTTAATGAGGCGAACACAGAAAGCGCGCTCACCAGTCAACAAACCGAGCTTGAGCAGTTAAAAGAACAAATAACAACGTTGGCAGCGGCCTTAAAAACGCAAGGCACGACACAGGCTAAACAAGTGGCAGATCTATCCGCTCAAATAACAAAAACCGCCGAAAGCACGCAACCAGCCACCAACCCTGTGTTTGCTAGTAACGCATCCAATAAACCCAACACAGCGACAGATGCCAATACACCGTGGAATACGACTTTAGCCGATGCCGTGCGCAAAGAAGTCAGCGAACACGCCCGTCAAAAACCACACGTGAACTCGGTGTCGTTTCGTTATGGCCCTAAAAAACAACGACGCACACACAGCGATAACCCTTTAAATCCTGAGCATTACGTACCGAGTGGTACGTTTGTGCGCGCGGTGATTTTAGGAGGGGCTGATGCCGATGCCAGCGTCAACGGTCAAAGCAAAAACAACGGCGTGATGTTGTTTAAGCTCCTGCAACCCGGAACATTGCCCAATGGTCAGCATTCGCGCCTTCAAGGCTGCTTTGTCACGGCCAGCTCGTATGGGGACATTTCCAGTGAACGCGCCTATGTGGTGTTGGATAAATTATCCTGCGCCCAACCCGGACAGCCCATTATTGACAAAGCCGTGACCGGCTGGGCGTTTTTCGGTGGCAAGGTGGGTATCAAAGGCCAGCCCTTGATGCGAGACAACAAAGTCATGCAATGGGCGGGTATTTCGGGTGCTATGGCAGGCATTGCCAGTGCGGCGCAATATTCGCAATCGGTACAGAGTATTAGTGCGCTGGGATCTGCCATGAGTGTACCGACCAGCAACATCGCTCCTTACGCAGGCTATGGCGGAGCGTCGAAAGCGGCGGATGTGTTATCTAATTACTACGTGAAGCGTGCGGAGCAATACCACCCGGTGATTCAAGTGGGCTCTGGTAACACGGTGACGATTGTATTCAAAGACGGTTTTTACTTAGAGCCGGATGAAAGCATGCGCCAACAAGGCCGGCAGTCACGTTTAACGCATTTGAAAGAGGCGCAATTAGATGAGTCCACGGATGTCGCTGAAAATTTGAATTTCAACGTGCCGCCGGATGTGTTGAGCAAGATTGACCGCACCTATAGTAGCACTGCCAGACAAGGATACGCGCGATGAAACAACCCTTCTTTTTAGCGATGTTACTGAGTGCCACCTGTTTAAGTGGGTGCTCGCCACTGAATACGCAATTCAGTTGCAACGCCACCGCAGGCGACCACTGTTTAAGCATTGAAGAGGTGGATGCGATGACGCAAACCCATGAGGAGCATGCGGGCGTTTGGCGTGAGCGCGTGGCACCGATGAAGGCGGACGCCACACCAAAAAAAATAAACCCATCAAGGCTTGCGGATGAATCGCGCACCATTTGGGTAGCCCCATGGCGGGACGCCAAAGGCGTGTGGCATAAAAACGACACGCTATGGGCAGACGCACCGACCACTCACCGATTGAGTTAAACAAAGGAAAAATCATGTTGAATCACATGCTGGACAAAATGAATGCCGTGACTGGAAAGCTCGCGCACTTCTTAGGCGAAAAAACGCATCTTGATGCCAACACGCGCACCAGTTCCCGGAAAGCACACCTTGCCTTACAGGTAGCGCTCCCAAGCCTTCGCCAACTGCTGCCCTACGAGACGATTTCAGACGACGGCTTGTTTATGAATAAGAACTCAGTAGGGTTTGGCTTGCATCTGTTGCCGGCCGCAGGTGCTGATGAGTCGCTGGTGAAATCCATGGCGGAGCTTATTAAAAGCAAGCTGCCGGTTGACGTGGATTGCACCGTGATGCTCAACAAACACCCCTACATAGGAGACACATTAAAGACAGGCTTTGAGCCGATGATGAAACAAGGCGGTATATTCGCGCGACTAGCCGAAATGAGTGTCACGTATCACACGGCGGCCATTAAAAACGGGTATTCAAACGGCCAAAACATCGCCGTCCACCCGTCTGATTATCGCGGTTATTTGTTTTTTTCAGTACGTAAAAGCCTCAGTGCGGCGGCGTTGATGCGCGCAACCCGGCAAAGCATTGAGTCGGAGTTACAAGTGGCGAACATCGCGCATGCGCGATTGATGCGAGCGGATTTCGTCACCTTGATGCGCACGTTGGTATCGCCTGATGCCAGTAGCACGCATTGGCCGGATGTGGGTGATGACGAGGCGCAGCTCTTAAGTCACGCCATACCCTCTGGCAACAGCATGATACGGGTGGATGATTTAGGCATTGATGTTGATGTTAGTGATAAAAACGGTCATCCGCACACAGCGCGCATCGTTAATTGTCAGATTGAGAAAATGCCAGAGCACTTCGCCCTGTGGGAGACGCCCAACTTTTT
>JBDNGR010000125.1:0-4335 GCA_041689165.1 Coxiellaceae bacterium | reverse complement strand
TTTTGCCTGCGCCATTAACGCCCACCATGAGTATCACCGTGGGCTTCGCTTTCAAATCGAGCGGAATAGTGTAGGGCAGTAACACATCGCGCATTAGCTCTTTAAGCGATTGAAACAGGGTTTCAGCATGGCTTAACTCTTTACGAGCGGTTTTATTTTTAAGTTCTTCTAAGAGAGTCTGAGTGGTAGCTACACCCAGATCAGCTTGAATTAATAAAGCCTCTAGCTCTTCCAATAGCTCGGCATCAATCGTTTTTTTGCCAAGTAGTAGGTTGTTTAATTTATCACTGAGCTGGCTGCGCGTGCGAGTTAAGCCGGCTTTAAGTCGAGAGGCCCAGCTTTGAGAGAGTTGTTCGTTGTCAGTTTTTTTACGAGATTTCAGGAAGTTAAACATGGTAAGGAATGCTAACATTGATTGTTGTTACAACCTATACTTTTAAGCTGGTGCAGACCCTAACGTCAAGGGATTTATAGTGAAATTACAGAACAACCAACTTCGAATTATTGCCGGTTCGTGGCGTGGTCGAAAAATTAATTTTCCGGATCTGGCTGGCCTCCGGCCTTCCTCCGATCGTGTGCGTGAAACCTTATTTAACTGGTTGCAACAAGAGCTAGTAGGCAGCCGCTGCTTAGATTTATTTGCGGGCAGCGGTGTTTTGGGTCTAGAAGCTTTATCACGAGGCGCCGCAAGTGTTTTGGCTATTGATGAATCTAAAGAGGCTATTAAATCCTTACAAAAAAATGCTGAAACTTTGCGTGCGAAAAATCTTCATTGTATTTGTGCCTGTGTCCAGCAAGCTCTAATGCCGCTAACAACAAAATTTGATTTGGTTTTTATAGACCCACCTTTTACCAAAAATTTAGTAGAGTCTAGTTGCGAATCATTAGAAAGACTAAACTTATTAAGTAAGAATGCTTCGATATATGTTGAGATGGCTCTTTCTGCGCCAATGCCTAAATTTCCAGCAAACTGGGAGCTTTTTCGCGAAATTAAAACGCAGCAGGTGAGGGCATTATTATGCAAAAGAATTACAGCAGCTCTTGATTAAGTATCCGTGTACGGCTGAAAAAGTATTTCTGTTTAAGTCGAATTGCTATACCTCTCGCACCTCGAGATGCGAGAGGTATAGGTGGGAGAACCAAAAATAATGGCATCAGCAGCCGCTAATTTATTCCAAACATCATCATTGATATCTGTGACAGAAATAAGTTCGACATCAGCATCCGATTGTTTGAACCCCTGCAAAAACAGCCTCAGCTAGTTTCTTAGTATGTCCATAGCCACGGTGATAAATGATTACAAGTTTAGTCATCAGAATTCTTTATATATCGATATTTTCAGCAGCTAATGCATTTTCTTCGATAAATAGACGACGAGGCTCTACTTCATCGCCCATTAACGTGGTGAAGATCTCATTGGCTTTAACCGCATCTTCAATCCGTACTTGCAGCAAGCGGCGGCTAGTAGGATCCATAGTTGTTTCCCACAATTGTTCTGGGTTCATTTCACCTAAACCTTTGTAGCGTTGAATATTAAGACCTTTCTTAGCTTCATTGATTAGCCAGCGAAGTGCATCAGACAGATTGCGTACTTCAATTTGTTTTTCACCACGAATTAAGAAAGCGCCTGGCTCTATTAGACCTTGAGATTTGCGACATAATGCCGCAATATTTTGGTAATCAACCGACACAAAGAATGACTGATTGAGTATATGTTCATGAATAATGCCGTGATGGCTTAGCTTAACGCAGGGTATAAAAATGCCCAAAACATCATCTTTAGTTGCTACAACTTGTGCTGCAATATTTTGATCTGTGTTGTGTGCGCTGATGATTTCTTCTAGCTGCTTACACCACATTGCAACGGTATTTTCATCATGCAAATCTTCTTTGTTAAGCGCCGATGATTCTAACAGTTGTTCTAATAACATTTTGGGATAGCGTCGCGCTAAACGTTGAATGCTACGCGTTGCTTTGTAATAAAGATTAGCTAGCTCTTCTAAAGCAGAGCCTGAAATAGCTGGGCCCTTCGGGTTCGGATGAAAGCGAACATCCTCTAATGCAAGTTGTAGTAAAAAGGCTTCTAAACTTTCATCATCTTTGACGTATTGTTCTTGCTTGTTTTTCTTAACTTTATAGAGTGGTGGTTGTCCAATGTAAATATGACCGCGCTCGATTAATTCCGGCATTTGTCGATAGAAAAATGTTAATAATAAAGTACGTATGTGAGATCCATCCACATCGGCATCGGTCATAATAATAATGCGGTGATAACGTAATTTATCGGGATTATATTCATCGCGACCAATACCACAACCAATTGCGGTAATGAGTGTTGCCACTTCTGCTGATTGTAACATTTTGTCAAAACGTGCTTTCTCGACATTTAGAATTTTACCTTTAAGAGGTAAAATTGCCTGGTTTTTACGATCGCGCGCTTGTTTAGCAGAACCGCCTGCAGAATCACCCTCAACTAAAAACAATTCAGATAGGGCGGGGTCCTTTTCTTGGCAATCAGCAAGCTTGCCAGGTAGGCCTGCAATATCTAATACATTTTTGCGTCGTGTCATGTCGCGTGCTTTACGTGCCGCTTCACGTGCGCGTGCCGCGTCAATAATCTTCATGACAATTGCACGAGCTTCTTTGGGGTTTTCTAATAAGTAGTCATTCAGATAAGTGGCTATAGTATTTTCAACTACGGGTTTCACATCAGAAGACACTAATTTATCTTTAGTCTGTGAAGAGAATTTCGGATCGGGTACTTTTACAGATAAAACAGCCGTTAAACCTTCGCGAGAGTCATCACCGACCACATCAACCTTCGCCTTTTTGGCTATTCCTTCCTGCTCAATATAATTGTTGAGTGTGCGGGTGAGGCCGGCACGTAAACCTGCTAAGTGAGTACCACCATCTCTTTGGGGGATGTTATTGGTAAAACAAAACACATTTTCTTGAAAGCCATCATTCCATTGCAGAGCTGCTTCAACCACAATACCGTCTTTCTCAACATTCACATAAAAAATATCTTTGTTGATATAAGTCTTATTTTTGCTCAAATGTTCAACAAAGGCCTTGATACCACCTTCGTACTGGAAGATCTCTGTGCGGCCGGTCGCTTCCTCGGTTAAAACAATGCAAACCCCTAAATTTAAAAAAGAAAGTTCGCGGAGACGCTTGGCTAAAAGATCGTAATTAAACTCAGTTATCTTAAATATTTCCGCGCTGGGCTTGAAACGTACCTCAGTTCCTTTATCAGTCGAAGAGCCAACTTCAGCCAAGGGGGCACATGGGTTACCTAGTTTATATTTTTGAGTATAAAGCTTGCCTTGCTGGCTTATCGTCAAATCAAGCTCTTCGGAAAGGGCATTTACGACCGAAACACCCACACCATGCAGTCCACCTGAAACTTTATATGAATTTTTATCGAATTTACCGCCGGCATGCAGGACCGTCATGATCACTTCAGCAGCAGAGACACCTTCTTCTGCATGAATGTCGACAGGAATACCGCGCCCGTTATCTTTAACGCCGGCTGAGCCGTCGGTGTAAAGAGTTACTTCAATGCGAGAATAGTGGCCAGCAAGCGCTTCATCGACAGCGTTATCGACCACCTCAAACACCATTTGGTGTAAGCCTGAGCCATCATCAGTATCGCCAATATACATCCCTGGGCGTTTTCGTACAGCATCCAGCCCCTTTAAGACCTGAATCGACGTTGAATCGTAGGTTGAAGTATTGATCTCTGTCATGAAAGCTCCTCAATGCAGCGAGAAATAATGTTATTGCGAACAAGCCGCAATAACTGAACTTAAAGCGGAAAATTATAACATAAAAACGCCTATAAACGCCTAATTTATTTGACTTTTCAAGGAGAAAAGTGGCCTATTTCATTAGATAAACTAACCATGCCTTGTTTCACGTGAAACAATTTTGAAGCCGATAGGGCGGACACTTCACTTAAATCCTCAGCACGAATTCCGGTTAAAAAGCTCTGTGCCTGTAGTTGAGCCAAAACCTCTACGACCAAATGACATTTAACGGGATCAAGCTCAGAGGGGATATCGTCTATCAGGTATATAGGAGACTTGTTAACTAATTCTTGTAACATTTTGCCTTGTGCTAGGTGTAAAGCATAGGCGGCTAGCTTTAATTGACCTTGAGAAAGATGTTCCTGAATAGGGATACCTTGAGTCGTAAAGCTTAAGTCAGCGCGTTGGGGGCCTAGCTGGGTATAGCCAAGCTGTAGATCACGATAAAAGTTACGGTTTAATTGCTCTAGAAGTTCTTCATTGTCTTCCCAACCGCGCAGATAGCTGATTTCAAGCGTTACTTCAG
>JBDNGR010000124.1:0-3808 GCA_041689165.1 Coxiellaceae bacterium | reverse complement strand
TTATCCTAAAAACGGCAGTTGTAATCGTAGCGAGAAGGGCTAACGGGTTGAAGCTGCGGGGGTTTTTGAAGATTATTTCGAAAGCAGTAGTTACCGCTACGGTGAGAAAAAATTTTCAAAAAAGCCCAGCAGATTCAATACAACAGACCTTCGCAGTAGATTACAACTGCGGTTTTTAGGATTATCTACTGAGACCCGCTGTTGCGACAGGCGCAGCACCAGCACCAGGCGCACGCCCTGCTGCGCTTTTACGCGCAGACACCATTTCTGACTAAGAGCAACATTCTTTTTGCACATTGCTGTAATAAGGCGCAAAAATTTCTTCAATTTCTTTTTCACAAGTGACCCCATTACTTACCCGCGCAAAGTCTTCGGGCTTTAAGCGCAATAAACTGGCAGGATATTCAGGTACTACATGAGCATGGGTTTTGCCTTCATGTTCAAAGACACCGCAACGATGTTTAAAAGTGCCCTGTAATACGGCAGCGTGAGCAAGCTCTCTCAATGCAGCAGGATTGGTTTTCGAAGATTTGCTTAAATAACCCGATTCCTCTAGGTCGCTGAAAGACTTTTTAAGTGCGATAAAGAAAATTTTCAATGCTTGAAAAGGGGTGCGTTCTCCACAAGAAACTTCATTTAACAGAGTTAGAAGTACCTTTCGTACTTCAGACCGACCCGACTCACTGAGCTTTCCTTCCAATTTAATGTCATAGTAATTAACTCCTCGAGGTAACTCAGTTGTCATACTTAGTATATTTTTAAAATGTGCCGTCGTAGGCAAACAAGGCTTTGTAACGGCTTTCGCTTTATCACGCAATAAGCTTTCTGCATACTTTGCTTCTGGCTTTAAACGAAAAAGCTCTTTAACGGTCGAAATCAAAGCACTATGGCAAGCATTAGTCTCAATAGTCTTCTTGGAACCCATGCCGTGTTGACTCGTGGTTTCGTCAATATCGAGTATGATTCGCGTCTTATAATAGGCAACCAATAAATAAAATGCCAAATCCACACGGCGTGCTGCGTGTTCTACCAGTAGATCCCGGGCTTTTTTCAGAGTTTTAACCGGGTCACCTGCTACTTTGAATCTTTTGAGCATAAGCAAAGCCGCGGTTAAGTTATCCGCGTAAGCTGTTTTGTTAGAACGAGGTGAGCTTGTTTTAGCGGGCTCTTCTGCTTGTTTTTTTGGCTTATCGGAAGAAGGACTGGCGAAAACACCGATAGAGATGCCTCTAGGCGGGGTCGTAGGTACCGTTGCACCTGCACCAGCTGTGATTCCAGTAACTGAACTTGCGGGTGCTGAAGCTGTAGGAGCGGGGGCTGCAGTACTAGTTGTTGCAGCAGACTTGGCTGCAGTAGATACCTCTGAAAGAGTAATTATCATTGTTGCTCATCCTGTTTTTAATTAGAGCGGATTAAGTGGCGCTTTGCATTTCCCGTTGAATCATTGGACAGTCCCTTCCGCCTTCCCCCTTCCTAGCCGAGTTCTTTAATTTCCCTCAGCTTTGCATCGAAAGAGAAAGTATCGCGCATCTGTCTCAGGAAATACATGCTCATCCACCAAGCCTGGCGAAAGCCGCGTATTTTGCTGCTCTAACTATTGACCCGGCACCCCCACCGCATTAACATAGCTCCCTTCTCCTGATCCCCGGTAGCTCAGTGGTAGAGCAGTTGACTGTTAATCAATTGGTCGGTGGTTCGAACCCGCCCCGGGGAGCCAAATTTTTCAAGGACTTAGAGAACTATACGAAAATTTTGGAAGCCCTAATGTAGAGGCAACAACATACTCTGCAAGAATTTCCACCATATAGAAAATGCATTTCAGAACGAAAACAACGAGGAAAAACTCTGCTCCTCAACAGAGACGGGCTTAGCTTCTTTTGGAGCACGATCTGCGATAGCCTTTTCTAATCGACGAATTTTTCCAATAAGCTTTACATTAATGGGATGCTTGATCCTAATACCTGTACTTAGCCCATCTGGTAGACGGTCCAATACTAGTTCATTGCGATAACTGTTTTTTTTAATCATGTTGTTATGAATGACGCCTCTATCAAAATAAACAATAACTCCACCGGCAGTAATCACCAGTTCTAGACCAGGCGTTTGCTTTGCTTTATCAACTGCAAATTGTCGAGTTTCTCGTGACTCAGTAGGATGCGTATGCGCAATCATTACAAAATTAGCTTTAGGTTCTGGACGAGAAATACCGGCTGCTCGTGTAGATCCTGAACCTGCAACCCCATGGTTTAAAACAATTCGATTAGTACCCTTTTCCACATGCAATCCTATTTCTGACTCAAGATAAAGGCCTAATGTAACTAAATCTTCAAGCGAAACACTCTCATCTCCATCTAAAAATTCATCTAAATATAAAGGTGTTGTGTCAGATAAGCGATTAGCCAATAAAATTAGGCTGGGAGTAAATCTCTTCGTTGAAATTTTGACTGTTTCTGTATTGTAAACATCATAATAGGCCCAATTTTTAACATCTTGTAAGAAAGTTTGAATCAGCTCAAGTGACTTTGCTTTTTTTTGTTCAGCCGGAAGAGTTTGATTAACATGAATTTGATCCAAATTTCTTTTAAACAAATTTCTGATCAAACCTCGGCTTTCAGAATTGCTGTCTTCTTGTAGAACAGCAGCATCATAGTCTGATTTAAGTGCATCGGCAAAAAAGGTCATCGGCATAATAGCTCGGAATTTTTTAAGCTTCGTGGCGGAGGCATAGTCGTACGAGCAGGTTTATTTTCCGGACGCACAGAAGAAGCTTCTTTTGAATGAGCATCAGCGTGAGTTTTTAGTCCAGTCTCGTTGCTTGATTCCATAGATATTCCTTAGTTAATGAATAGTTTCGCCTTACACAGCTATCTTTAATTGGTGTGATTCTTAGTTACTTCAAGCATGACTTCTGTCCGTCGCATAAATGGCAAAGTCCACGGCGGATTAAAGAAGGCATAAGTCGGATCCGAAATTTTAGTTATTTTTTCTTGCTGCATAAATTCTTCTAATTTCTTAAGTTTGATTGCTAAAAGCTCATCTGTCGCAATTCCTGCAAAACGGATTACGACAAAGCGTTTAGCCGAGATTATCTCAATCTTAATAGCCGGGTTGTTAGGTCTCGGCAAGCTTGCTAAATCGTAGTGAGAAGGCATCGTGAAGCGCACTCGCCATTTACCATCGTTATATTCCTGTGTGACCGGAGCTGTCATTGCTATTTTCTCACTTTCCTGCTGAGTAACCGGAGCTGTCATTGCAATCTGAGCACGAGAAGTATTATTACCGAAGATGTAATCAGCTAAAATTCTAAAGCCAGCGCTGATGGCTTGCTTACGCTCACCTGCTATTTCAACTTGGGCGACAATCAAAGGTGAATAGTCACGGATCTCGATATCATTTTGCACATACACGACTGAATATTTTACTTGCTCTGCTCGACTTCCCATAATGCTCCATATAAAAAATCCTATTAGCGTAAGGACAAAAACTGAAATAAGCGTGGTAAACATGATGGTTTTTCTTTGCATCTTTTAGATCTCCTTTCAAGACGTTTTAATACTCACAGATCTACGACGCAGACCCACCAATAAATTATCAGCCCTATCATCGATCAAAAACCTTGAAAAGATTAACTACAATCAGCTGTACTATCTTGAACCCATACTGACACATACTAGCTTAATTTAAGAATATTACCCACTCTTGAAGACAGGACGCAGCAATTCTCGGCAAACAAGCTTATTTCTTCATTAGAGGCATGATTCATCACCTTTCACCCTAAGGTTTCTCTTCAAAAACATAATCAACCAGT
>JBDNGR010000123.1:0-1671 GCA_041689165.1 Coxiellaceae bacterium | reverse complement strand
TCGACCATGTTATTTAACAGCGGTGGTCATTCACTTAATGAATTTACCGCACCGCTCTCATTAGATGAGGTGAGAAAGGAGTTCAAATCAATCAAAGGTTTTGAAAAAACAACGCTTGAGTCAATGTATCTTACTAATAATAAAGATGGATTTAACACGGCATTAGATGAAACTGTGGCTTATAATAAAGCAATTTTGCTAAAAGCAGATTTACGAGCACAGATTACAGGAACCAAATCGATAGAGCCCAAAAACGATGTATTAAAAAATCTTAAGATTACACAAGAAGGTAATCATCTCGACCAGGAAACTATTAATTTAAGTCAACAATTTATTAATATAAAAAAAGCTTATGAAAAAAGGGTAATCAGTCAGTATAATAGCTCTTCTCGAACCGGAGTTCTGAAAAATGTCCTAATACAAAATGCTCTATCGAGTGCGATAAAACAAATGGATAATGGAAATCTTATCGAGGCACAAACGATTATTAAGACGTTAAAGCAAGATATTGTACGGCAATTTGGTAAAACAAATTTTTGGGGTCAAAAATCCGAGTCTTTTAAACTGGTTGAAGACGTGGAGCATGAATTAGCTCATATCCATGATAAAACGCTTTCTTTCAAACAAGCGTTAAAAGAAAACAAATCTGTAGTTGCTGAAGAAGAAAAGGAAACACTGTTAGGCGCCGTGGTTGAGTAGAACGGCCAGATCACTCCGACCGAACCCTCCTCAGAACCGGACTTGCGGAACTACCGCATCCGGCTCCCGATAGATCAGTGTCCCCACACATATTCGGTGAGTATTAGAACATCGATACTGTTTTCCAGCTTTTCGGAAAACCCAAGGCTTGTAATATACGCATCAACTTATCCCACGTTACTCTGTGCTTGCCCCCACGTCGATTTAGCCAACGCAGTATTATCCGTTTTGCCCGTTCCATGAATTGGCCAACGCGCCTTTTATTATCTGATATACCATGATAATTCACCCATCCTCTTACAACTCGGATGACTGATTCAATGATACCGCGTGTATCTTTCGTGTTCAGGTTCTTCCTCAGGTACTCCTTTAGCCCCTTGAGTTTAGCTGCGAATCGGTCTTTGCGACTTGTAAATTTCAATCGCCAGAATCCGTTTCGTGCCTGACCCCAGTAGCATGTGAATCCAAGGAAGTTAAACGATGGCAAACGTGCATCTTGCTCGGAGGCCTTTAATGCGGCGATTCGACCCGCAGGTATTAAATGCGACTTTTCTTCATGCATTTCTAACCCACCTTTAGCCAGACGCTTAGGTAGCACGTTATAGAATCGTTCTGCTTCACTTTGCCGTTGGAAAACGAAGACCATATCATCAGCAAAACGGATCAATTCAGCCTGACCTTTTATGTGAGTTTGTTTAATACTGGCAAACCACTCATCGATAACATGGTGCAGGTAGATATTGGCCAAAATTGGTGATAAAATTGAGCCTTGCGGGCATCCGCAGGTGTTCTTCGTTTCTTGTTTCCCCTCCATAATGGGCGCTGTAATCAAGACTTCAATCAGTCTCAAAAAGCGGTTATCGGATATTTTGTTCCGCAATAATTTCATTATTTTCCCATGTGGGATTGTGTTGAAGTATTTGCGAATATCGATTTCCACTATAGCGCCATTTGGATTCTTGTATGTCGCTT
>JBDNGR010000122.1:0-1604 GCA_041689165.1 Coxiellaceae bacterium | reverse complement strand
GGGGGATACCCAGGAGATGACTATCAAGGCGGTCAACTATTCAGCCAGATCGACAATGACAAAAAGTTCGAAGACTTAGTGGCTAGTGCGCTTTGGCTGAAGAACCGGCCGGACTGTACGGGAAAAATCGGCGCGACCGGATTCTGCTACGGCGGCGGCGTGTCTAACCAGCTGGCTGTCCGCTTGGGAGCCGATCTCGCAGCGGCAGTGCCATTTTACGGCGGGGCCGCTGCAGCAGCGGATGTCCCCAAGATCAAGGCCGCAATCCTCGTGCAGCATGGCGCGCTCGACACGCGTCTGGTGGAAGCCTGGCCAGCCTACGAACAAGCCTTGATTGCCGCCAACGTCCCTTATGAAGGCCGTATCTATCCCGACTCCGTGCACGGCTTCTTCAACGACGCAACGCCCGAGCGCTACAACGAAGAGACGGCCACCGAGGCGTGGGAGCGTACGATTGATTGGTTCAACAGGTTTGTGAGGGGGTGATGGCTGGCGTGCAGCAATTTTCCCCCATTGATCTCACTGCGGGATGCATAGGCTGCGTGAAGTGGTCAAATAAAACCGGACACCATTTAAGCTGGCAGGTGGCGACATTCTCTTCTTAGAACACCTCATTACTAATACCATAATATCGATGCAAGGCAATTTATGGAGATTGGTAATACGATAATGTTACTTATATCGCTCACAAAAGCGCAAAAAAAGTTGGCTGAGAATACTCGCCAGCGCCGCTTGGACATGGAGCTTACCCAGGAGGGACTCGCTGAGCGCTCTGGCGTGCCGCTGGCTACCCTGCGCAAGTTTGAGCAGAAAGGGCTAATATCGCTGGAGTCATTCCTGAAGCTGCTGATGGTGCTTGGCGGGATAGAGATCATCATCAAAGCGACGCAACCCCAGCCCACAGAGTTTACATCTATTGACGAAGTGATAAGCGCGAACCAGACACCTCTACGCAAAAGAGCTCGTCGCAGATGAAGAAATCGCTCTCTTTGATGGAAATAAAAGTTGGGCTGAATTTTGGCGTTGGGGTGCTGCCAGTTGGCCGTTTGGCAATGCATGAGCGCAAAATTTATTTTGAGTATGGCGGCGCATTCATCAAAAACGGTTTGGAGATTTCACCCTTTCACCTGCCGTTAAAATCAGGCGTTGCCGGTTTTGACTATGGCCTGTTTGAAGGGCTGCCTGGTGTGTTTAACGACAGCTTGTCTGATGGCTGGGGGCGTCTGCTGTTTGACCGTTTTGAACGGTCACAGGGTATTTTACCAGCGGACATCACACCCTTGGAGCGGCTGGCGCATGTGGGTCTTCATGGCATGGGGGCATTGGTGTATGAACCTGACCACAGCGCTCATGAAGTTAGCGATGTTGCCATTCGTCTGGATAGAGTAGCTGAGCAGGCTCAGGAGATTCTGGAGGGCACTGCCGATGACGTACTGCAAGAGCTTCTGTCCTTAAATGGCTCGTCAGCAGGCGCACGACCTAAAGCCCTGATTGGGCTGGACAGCACTCGTCAAAACATTGTGCATGGTGTGCATGACTTGTCCCGCGGCTATGAGCCTTGGATTGTGAAGTTTTCAAACGCTCAAGATGGCCCCGATGGGGGT
>JBDNGR010000121.1:0-12822 GCA_041689165.1 Coxiellaceae bacterium | reverse complement strand
CTCTTGGAAGTGGAAGGCTATTCTACCGATCCGTTGAATGAAGAAATGGCGAATCCGGTTCCCGGCTTATTACATAAATATCAAAATCGAGTTTTGCTTACAGTAGCCAGTAGTTGTGCCATTAATTGTCGCTTTTGTTTCCGCCGACATTTCCCCTATCATGAAAACAATCCGGGTACTCAAGGGTGGGAAAAGGCTATTCGATATATCGCCAACAACCCTCAGGTAGATGAAGTAATTTTCAGCGGCGGTGATCCGCTTATGCTAAAAGATACACAGCTCAGTGAGCTAGCTAAAAAACTGAATGCAATTCCCCATCTCAAACGTTTGAGATTTCATACTCGCTTACCCATAATGATTCCTTCGCGCATCAACGATGAATTATTAGAATGGCTGGGTCAATTACGCCTACAATCCATTATGGTGTTCCACATCAACCACGCTCAAGAGATAGATGCTGAAGTAGTAAAAGCTCTGCGTAGATTGCGCGCACAGCAGATTCCCTTGTTAAATCAGTCCGTGCTTTTGAAGGGAGTTAATGATACAACTCAAGCGCTGATTAACTTAAGTCAGACTTTATTTTCTCATGGAGTCATACCATACTATCTGCATTTACTGGATAAGGTGGCTGGTACTGCGCATTTTGCAGTTGAGGAATCACAGGCCGTGGCACTTGTTCAAGCCATCAGTGAAGAAATGTCCGGTTACATGGTACCAAAGCTCGTGCGCGAAGTAGCAGGTGAAGCGGCAAAACAAATGGTGTTAATTAGGGCTTAGCCCTAGGGCCTGCTGAAACAAGGATTAGGAGCCTCTCTTGGAAGGAAAACCGTATTCTCAATTTTATCTACTTTTTGTTGTAAGCATTACTTGCTTGATGGGTCTGCTTTTTGGTTTTGATAGTGGGATTATTTCTGGAGCGATCTTTATTATAAAAGATCGATTTGCTCTAGGATTTTCAGAAATTCAATTGGTCGTCGATACCATGTTATTTGGCGCACTTACTGGAGCCCTAGTGAGTGGGAAGTTAGCCGACTACTACGGCCGAAGAAGTATCATTTTGTTAGTCGCTTATATTTTTATTATTGGCTCACTTTGTTCAGCATTATCACTTAATACCAGCTGGCTGTTAATCGGGCGATTTATAATTGGTGTTGCGATCGGTATCTCATCTTTAATTGCACCCCTTTATTTAGCAGAAATTGTTCCGCCGAATCGGCGCGGCATGCTCTTACTTTGCAATAGTATTGCCATATCGGTTGGCATAGCTCTAGCCTATTTAGTTAACTTTTTCTTAAACTCTGAAGGCGCGTGGCGCGCCATGTTAGCAATTAGTATCTTTCCAGCCATTTTACTGGGATTCGGCATATTAATTTTGCCTGAAAGCCCTCGCTGGATGGCTTTGCAAGGTTGGCTACAAGAAGCAAGATCTTGCTTAATCAAATTACGTGGATCGAGCTTTAGCGAAGCAGAGTGGCTAGATATAGAAAAAACTACAACTAGAGAAAAGACTTTTGAACAAAGCCTGTTGTCTTCTAAAACTTTATGGCCCGTTATTTTATTGGGTCTCTGTTTAGCACTTGTCGAGCAAACGAGCGGCATCGATACAATTCTTTACTATATTCCGGCTATTTTTGATCTCGTAGGGATTGCTGAACCCATTCAAATAGCCAGTTTTAAGATTGAGATAACTGGGTTACTAACCATTATTTTCGTCAGTCTAATTATTGATCACGTGGGCAGACGAAAACTTTTACTGAGTGGCTTTACCATTATGCTGCTTGCTTTATTAATGCTCGCCCTTATTCTTCCCTTGTGCATTCGACATGAGCTACCAGGACCCATTTTAATGATGGACTTACTTTTATTTATTGTCGGATGCTTTCTAAGTGTGGGAACTTTGTTTTGGTTGATAATTTCTGAAATATTTCCACTCAATAATCGCGGATTTTTAATGAGCATTGCTATTAGCTTGAACTGGCTGACAATGATTTATGTTACTTCAGATTCATACGGAATATTAGAGTTTCTAAGCCCCGTGGTAACACTCTGGTTGTACATTGGAGTTTGCGTGGTCAGTATTCTGATTTTCTACTTCTTTCTTCCCGAAACTAAAAATTGCTCGCTTGAGCAAATCGAAATCAATTGCCTAGATAAAAAACCTCTGCGTGAACTTGGGCTTACTAAAAACTCTTAATGAGATTATTTACGACAGCTTACAGTTTCTGACTTTGAGCGATTTCTTGCTGTGCGTATCTTCTGAATTCTAATGGCGCTGGAACATAGCTGAATGCATCACGGCTACCACCCGTACCTCGAATTACGATGGCTCCATAATTTAAAATGCGACCCATAATGGTTTGATCAACCTGAATACTTTCGACATGCTTCAACAACACTTCTAAGGTAGCACGACGAATAAAACCCACTTTAATAATGATACGTTGACTAGTAACACCATATTCAGAGGTGGCATAACGTAAGTAGGCAACACCCGCTTGAAATACAGTCAATACAAATAAGCCAAAATTTAAAATACTTAAGATGTTATAGCCAAAAATAATCAAATTAGGAAGAAAAAAAGGACCTAAAACCAGTAAGAATAATAAAAAAGTAAAGGCGATGAAAGCTGGAGCAAAAATAATCCAATGCGGCCCGGTGAAATAAACAATTTTCTCATTCTCGAGAAGGGTCTTTTTAATATAATCCATGTTCATCTTCCTGGTTATAGCGGCTAATTGATTACGTCTATTGTATCTACTTTTCTAAAGCTCCTAGGAAGTAAATCACCACGGTTACCTCGCTCAGCTTGAAAGTTTGCTAGGTCTTTTGGGCTTAAAGTAAGCGATCGCTTGCCAGATTGTAACACCAAACTGGAATTCTCATTTAAGATTTGTAAGGCTATACATACTTCCTCACGTGTTTTTAACTTGGCACTGGGAATTCCAATAATTTTATTTCCTTTGCCTTTAGATAATTCGGGAAGCTCAGCAATGGGGAAGCACAGCAATCTACCTTCTGAGCTTACTGCAACCACATATTGTGACTCACGATCACTAACGCGTAATGGTGGCAAAGCTTTTGCATTATCTGGAACTTTCAACAAGGCTTTACCATTACGATTTTTAGAGATTAGATTCTCAAGTTTTGTAACAAAGCCATAGCCAAAATCAGAAGCGACTAAATAAAGCTCATTGGGATCACCCATAACCAGACCAACAAACTCGGTAGCTGTTGGCGGCTTAAACCATTTTGCTAAAGGCTCACCTTGTCCTCGCGCTGAGGGTAAAGTATGTGCCGCCATACTATAAGATCGGCCTTCTGCATCCAGAAAATTGGCAGATTCTGTGCTACGCCCAATGGCTTGAGCCAAAAACTCATCACTGGCCTTATAGCTCAAACTGCTACCATCAACTTCGTGTCCTTTTGCTGCACGCACCCATCCTTGTTTAGATAATATAACCGTCAATGCTTCCGCCGGTATTAATTCTTCCTCACGCATCGCCTGAGCTTCAAAACGTTTCACCAGGGGTGAGCGGCGAGGATCACCGTAGTCTTCAACATCACGCTGCAATTCTTTGCGAATTAATTTTTTAAGTGCTGTTTCAGATTTTAAAAGCTTTTCTATTGCATCACGCTCTTTAGCTAAAGCTTCTTGTTCTTCACGTATTTTTATCTCTTCAAGCTTGGCAAGCTGGCGTAGCTTAATTTCGAGTATCGCCTCAGCTTGCATTTCTGTTAGTTCAAATTTTTTGATAAGAGCAAGTTTAGGTTTGTCTTCTTCACGAATGATCTTGATTACATCATCTATGTTTAAAAAGGCAATCAACAAGCCTTCCAATAGATGCGAACGCTCTACAACTTCTTGCAAACGATATTGCAAGCGGCGCTGCTCTGTCGATATTCTAAACTGCAACCACTCCTGTAATAGGGTTAGTAGATTTTTAACCTTCGGTCTTCCATCCAAACCAATGACATTCATGTTAACGCGGTAACTGCGCTCCAGATCCGTCGTCGCAAAGAGATGCGCCATCAATGGTTCAACTTCAACGCGATTTGTGCGGGGCGTTATCACTAAACGAGTAGGATTCTCATGATCAGACTCATCACGCAAGTCACTCACCGAAGGCAGTTTTTTTGATGTCATTTGCAGCGCAATTTGTTCCAGTACTTTCGCACCCGAAACTTGATGGGGCAGAGCGGTTACTACAATATCACCCGCTTCAATATGATAGACTGCACGCATTCGCAATCCACCATTACCGGTTTTATAAATTTCAGTAATTTCTGCGGATGAACTAATTATTTCAGCGACCGTAGGATAATCAGGAGCTTTGATAAACTGCATGATATCCGTCAAGCTAGCTGTAGGATTTTCGAGCAAATGGATACAGGCTTGCGCTACTTCAGTGAGATTATGAGGTGGGATATCAGTTGCCATGCCTACTGCAATACCCGAGGTGCCATTCAACAACACATTCGGCAGACGAGCCGGCAGCAAAGCCGGTTCTTTTAAAGTGCTATCAAAATTAGGAACCCACTCCACCGTACCTTGCTGGAGCTCACTGAGCAGAGCTTGCGCATAAGATGTTAAGCGCGCTTCTGTATAACGCATTGCCGCAAAAGACTTGGGGTCATCAGCCGTTCCCCAGTGACCTTGACCATCAACAAAAGGATAGCGATAGGCAAAATCTTGTGCCATCAGAACCATAGCTTCGTAACAGGCGCTGTCACCATGGGGATGAAATTTACCTAAGACATCACCAATAGTACGTGCTGATTTTTTATATTTGGCTGTAGCTTTGAGGCCTAATTCTGACATCGCATAAATAATGCGGCGCTGCACGGGCTTCAAGCCATCACCTATGTGTGGCAAAGCGCGATCCAAGATGACATACATCGAATAATCGAGATAAGCTCTTTCAGTAAAAATTTTTAAGGGTTGTTTTTCGATTACAGCTAGGTGTTTGGGAGAGGTTTGACTCATTCCTTTGCTCATTTAGTAGGTTGGGGCCTGTTTACAATTACTTTTAGGGCTGCAAATTGAGCGTGATTTATCCAAATGGGTCTTGGTTTTCGTTAAATAGTCTTATTATTAAACCTCAAACCAAGGAAAATTAGTACTGAGTCATCTCAATTTTCGCTTCATGAAAGTAGTGCTAAACCAAACCCTAGTTTTAAAGAAACAGAAACCTTAGCATAATTCCAACTGACAAAACAGTAAGCTAAGGAGTATCTAAAAATTATCCTAAAAACAGCAGTCGGAATCGTGGCGAGAAGGTCTAATGGAAAGTTAATCTCCCAGATATTTTTTCTAAAAAGCTTAATGTTTTTTGCGTTTTTTTAGTAATCATGCTTATTTATCTCTAGTATCTTTATAATTTCGATTATTTCATTTTTTCAATTCTATAGATTAATCGGTAACCTTTACTTAAGCGCACAGAACGTTGGCCTAGTCTTTTCCCTTTCAGCGGTTCATCATGATAGCCACTGATTTTTCTTGCCTCTCTTAAGCCTAAATGAGCTACATCATCAACCCACGCGTGGAGCTTCCTAACAATAGGCATTGGAATTTTCAGCAACCTCCTCTCAAGCTGAGAGGTCAGCACAATATCAAAAACATCCAAGCATTACACCCTCATAAGCACCCTGACCTGGTGTACATGTCAAGATCTATTTTTAAAGGCTAAACATGCCTATACTGCTGACATGCAACGCCACTACTCAGTCTTTGACAAAATCGTGATTCAGTTTGATGCAGGATTAAATACCGTTTTTGCATCCTGTCGTGCAGCGCGCGCCAGCCCTGCCGCTCAATCGGACAAGCCGAAATTGACTGAGAATGAGCGTAAGCAGAGTGCCGGCTTAATGCGGGTTAATCATAGTGGTGAGGTATGTGCCCAAGCCTTATATCGCGGGCAGTTGAATTTTGTGCACACTAAAAACACTCAGAGCATGCTAGAAAAGGCCGCCTCCGAAGAAACTGAGCATTTAGCTTGGTGTGATGATCGCCTAAAAGATTTAAAATCGCATCGTAGCTACTTAAACTTTTTTTGGTATTGGAATTCCTATTGGCTCGGAACTTTAGCAGCCTATTTTGGTGATCGGTGGAGCCTTGGATTCTTGAGTGAAACTGAGCTGCAAGTCGAGCGACATTTACATAGCCATTTAGATAAACTGCCTAAAGCAGATTCAGCGAGTCGTGCTATTGTGCAACAAATGAAAATAGATGAAGCACAGCACAGTTATGCCGCCGTGGAAGCAGGAGCTGCCGAACTACCGAGCTTCATCAAGAAACTGATGCGCGCCACTGCTAAATTGATGACGGGTTTAAGTTACTATGTCTAAGCTGAAATAGGCGGGTGATAAATCATCTGCACTGCCACTCCATCAGGATCGTTGCAATAGAAACTACGCGCTCCATCACGATGCGTTTTGGGTTTCATCAAAATTTTAACGTCTTGTTGGATTAAGAACTCGTACCAACGGTCGACCTCATCAGGTGTCGCCAAAATAAAACCAATATGATCAAGTCGTTGCCCAGATTCAGCAGGAGGGCTTTTAGCACGATGCAAAGCCAGGTTATCATTACCCGAAGTCAAATAAATATTATCAGGATCGGGCTGCCATTCCACGGCCATTCCCAAAAATTCCACATAAAAATCTCGACATTCTTCGAGCTTCTCAACAAATAAAGCAACATGCCGCAAACCTAAAGTCTTTAACATAATTTAACCTTTAAACCTAAAAAAGGCAGTTGTAATCTATTGCGAAGGTCTACTGTATTGAATCTGCTGAGCTTTTTCGAAAATTTTTTCTCAGCGTAGCGGTGACTACTGCTTGCGAAATAATTTTCAAAAAACCAGCATCTGCAACTCATTGGCCCTTCTTGCTACGATGGCAACTGCCGTTTTTAGGTTAAAAAATTATTTAATAACCGATGACCGTGCTCAGTCAAAATCGATTCCGGGTGAAACTGTACACCGTAGAGTGGCCACTGTCGATGCTGCAAGGCCATCACTACTTGCTCATTACCTGCAATCCAAGCAGTGAGCTTTAAACTTTCGGGTAAAGTTTTTGCATCGGCTATTAATGAGTGATAACGCGTCACTCTAAAGTTTTGCGGAATTTCAGCAAACAGTCGGCTATGATCATGCTCAATTAATGAAGTTTTACCATGAAAAATTTCGTGAGCTTGAATAATCTTTGCACCAAACACTTGGGCTATCGCTTGATGGCCTAAACACACACCCAAGATCGGAATTTTGCCTGCATATTCTTTAATCAAGCTCATACTAATTCCCGCATCTTCAGGACGACCGGGACCTGGGGAAATTACAATTTGGGCAGGATTAAGTTTTACTATCTCAGACACGCTCATTTGATCATTGCGCACCACCAAAAGTTCGGCGCCCAACTCAGAAAAATAATCTGCTAGGTTATAGGTAAAGGAATCATAATTATCGATAAGAAGCAGCATGAATAATCTTAAAAATCGTTTTTACTGATCTCTAAGCGCAATTGATTAATGGTTTCATCATAATTTTCTGTGCCAAATAAACCTGACCCGACCACAAAAAAATCTGCACCGGCACTTGCTACCTGCGCAATATTATTTATTTTAATACCGCCATCTACGCCTAAATAGCAACGATTACCGGCTTCATTGATCAATGCACGAGTTTTTTGTATTTTTTCAATTGAACTTTCCATAAAGGACTGGCCACCAAAACCTGGAAATACCGACATGATTAAGATCATATCGAGCTCTCGAATGATATCGAAAGTAGGTAGAGGTTTATCAGGATTGATTGCTAAACCAGCCTTCATCCCCTCCCCACGAATCTTAGCTAAAGTCTGGGTGATATCTGAGGTTGTTTCAGCATGGAAAGTGATGAGATTAGCACCCGCCCTAGCAAAGCTATCGATGTACCGATCTGGATTTAGCACCATCAAATGTACATCAATGGGCGCCACGATACCGGCGTTACGCAAAGATTCACAAACTACTGCGCCGAAACTTAGATTGGGTACAAAATGATGATCCATCACATCGAAATGGATCATATCCGCTCCTGCGGCTAAAGCTTGTTTGGTTTCTTCACCCAAACATGCAAAATCAGCACTGAGAATAGAAGCGGATATGATTGGTGTAGGCATAGCTCTCTTATATAAAATTATGTCGCATTCGTAGCAAGCATGGCACTGCTTGTCATCAGGGACGGCTTCACTTCTTCTAACTCGCTCAGCGTGCTTTTTAGTTTGTCAACTTTAGCTCGACTACGAGTTTTGGTAAAGAACAAGATTGTAGCACTGGGGTCTATAAGAGAATAAACATATCGTGCGCCTAGAGCAAACAGCCCCACTCCTGTTATTGCAATTAAAAGGTTAGCAAGAATCATCTTTAGATTATGGTTACGATGTAAATCGACATCAGTTTCGTTGGCTTTAATTACAGACATACATACATTCACAAAAGTACGATTTTTGTGAAAAAAGATTTTACGTCCGGCAAATCCTTCTAGAGTGTTAGAGGGATTCTCCAAAAAATTTTTGTAGTCTGCACAACAACGGTATAGCCCATACACTAGAGCGTTGATAGCAGTTTTCTTAGCACCTTCAGGCAATATCTTTGCATATTCTTCGAGCTCATTCATCACTTGTGTTAGTTTATTAAAACTTCGAATTTGCGGGCTCTTAATCTTAATTGTTATTGCATCACGGTAGCTTTGCACTACTGAAACTTGCAGATCAGGAGCAAAGTGGCTGAGAAGCCATTCAATTTTTTCTCTTAGTCCCCACTTCGCAGACAGAGCCTCTACTTCGAAGCAATTTAGCACTAAACAGCGCAGGCTTTCAGGGTTGACATATTTATGCTGCTGCTGCGTACATAAAGCCTCACTTACCGTGCCTTTCTCATTTTCAGGCCCGTCCCGGAGCAAGCAGGGCAGCATTGCTTCTTTGCTGAGCTCAAATCCATTCCCATCCCAAAATAAAATGGAAAGCCATTTGTTCTGTTCTGTATTTAGATTCGGACCTGAAAATAAACTCTCCACCTTTGATTGAACGATCTTAGCTGCATGTAAATCGTCTAAGTCATCAATTAATGCATTTTCATCTATAAAATCGGCGGTACTATCGCTGATTATTTTTTGCGACGCGTCGTTCAATTTCCTCACTCGTTCTTCAACAGTCTTAATTGACTCCTTTAATGCTCCAACAGCAATTGCATAATTAATGGTATTTATCACAAATGACTCCTTCTAAAACTTACAACAATTAGGACGAGGAAAATGACTCAAATCGAGCCAATCGGGACGAAAAACGCTTATCATCCTAAAAACGGCAGTTGGAATCGTAGCAGAATGGCTAATGGGTAGAAGCTGCCGGGCTTTTTTGAGAATCATGTCGAAAGTAGTAATCACCATCAGCATTACGGTGAGAAAAAATTTTCAAAAAACCCGGCGGCTTTAATTCAGTACATCTTCTCATTAGATTCCAACTGCCGTTTTTTAGGATTATACAGTCAGAAATCAATACCGCTATTAAAGATTTTACCAACCCTTAGCTTTACAAATATCTTCGTATGCTTGTTTTATTTTTTGAGTTTTAGCGGTGGCTAATTTAATCATCTCTTCAGGCAGGCCTTGAGCGATCAAACGGTCGGGGTGGTTTTGACTCATCAGCTTTCGATAAGCTTTCTTAACTTCCACTTGCAAGGCATTGGTCGTGACACCTAATATTTTATAGGCTTCTTGTAGTAGATTTGGCGAACTATAATATGAGGATTGACCACTACTACGATATTGTTGTCGCTGTTGCGAATGTCCATAATTTTGTTGTGCGCGGAATTGTTGCTCAAAGAAATCAAAACTAAAACCAAACAAACCTAATTGCTGGCAAATACCTTCTAGTGCTCGACGCTTGGCAGGGCTAGGCTCGCCATCTGCATAAGCCATCTGCACTTGAATTTCGATAAAAGTTTTGAGTAAGTTCGGATGGCGCCAGCAAGTTTTCCGCAATTCATCAACAGTCGCGTCAAGATCAAGACGACCCTCTTTGCCTTGATTAAATAATTCTATTGCTCGAACACGCTGTTCGGCATTCAGCCCTAACTGCCGTATGACCGACTCAGCCGCTTGGATTTCACGTTGCGAGACACGGCCATCCGTTTTTGCGACATAACCCATAATCTTAAAAGTACTGTCAAAGAAAATGGCTTGGACTGTAGATCGATCCTGGGCGCTGAAACGCGCGCGATTACGCCATCGATCAATCAAACCACTATCGATACAAAACCCGACAAAAAGGCCTAATAAGAAACCCGGAAAGCCACCCAAGAATAGGCCGATCAATCCGGCTAATATAGTACTGGTCCAGCTCAAAACTAGCCCTTTTTGCTTAAAAGAGGGTACTATACCTCTCGACCCTGAAGATGCGAAGTTTTAAGTTTTAGCTTGCGAGCAGTAGCTCGATGACGATTGAGTAAAAGCGAAGGAATAGTCGGGCTCTTTCGAGCCTTTGTGATTGAGGAAGCGGGCTAATGCGAGGTCAAGATGAGTCTTACAACTCGCAGCTTCAGGGTCGCAAGGTATAGACCTCTCGACCCTGAAGATGCGAAGTTTTAAGTTTTAGCTTGCGAGCAGTAGCTCGATGACGATTGAGTAAAAGCGAAGGAATAGTTGGGCTCTTTCGAGCTTTTGTGATTGAGGAAGCGGGCTAATGCGAGGTCAAGATGAGTCTTACAACTCGCAGCTTCAGGGTCGAGAGGTATAGACCTCTCGACCCTGAAGTTGCGATGGGTGTATAAATTTATGAGCTTTTTGTATATAATTCAGTCAATCAAGTCGAAATTATATCTTATGTCTACCAATAAAAAATATTATGGCTGGTTTTATATTGCCCGCATGATTTTTCCTTTTCTTTGGAATAATGCGTGGAATATTCGTGCTCGCTTATTATGGTCACTGGGGCTCGTTTTTGTGACGATTGCTTTAGAGATTTCAGTGCCTTTAATTTTTAAGTATTTAATCGAAAATTTCTCGAGCCCAGAATTAAATGTCAATACCTTGATTTGGGTATTGGGTGCTTATGGTTGTATTTGGACTCTGGGTCAGGTTTCAAATGAGCTCAGAATTATTATTATGTTCCGCAGTTTCGAGCGTAGTATTCGTCGTTTATGTTTGAGGCTGATAGAGCATTTAATCACCTTATCTTTACGTTATCACTTAGAGCGGAAAACGGGTGCAGTGATCACTGCGGTCGAGCGTGTGCAAAATGGCGTACCTGCTTTATTTTGGGGTCCCTTATTTATACTGGTTCCTACGATTTTAGGGATTGGTGTTGCCACCTTTATTCTATGGAAGCTGTATGGCTTTGTGTATGGCTTCGGCCTGCTTGTGACGGTTCTTACTTATATCGCATTCAGTATGGTGAGTGTGAAATGGACTATCGATGCGCAAATTTGGTGTGGTATGGCTCGTGCTAAAACGAATGCCAAATTAGCGGATTGTTTATTGAATTATGAAACCATTCATCATTTCAATAATCAGGCTTATGAGTTAAAACAGAGTGATCTATTGCTCGAAGAGCGAGAAAATGCCTTTACCCAATTTTTAGTACGTAATGAACTGGTCGTGTTATTTCAAGCGGTCATTATTGGCACAGGTTTGATCGCTTTAACATTATTGTCTGGACACGCAGTTTTGCAACATCAGCTCAACATCAGTGACTTTGTTTTGATCAATGGGTATTTGTTACAGTTTGCTATTCCCTTGAGTTATTTTGGCGATACTTTGCGTGACATGCGTAAAGCAACCAATGATATGCAAGCGGTAGTTGAAATAATTAACAAACAACCAGAGGTAGTAGACAAACACAAATCTCTGCCTTTAGTAATTGAGCGGGGTGAAGTGGCTTTTGACAAGGTCAGTTTCAGTTATGATCCGCGTCGATCAATCTTGAATGAAGTTTCTTTCGTTATTCCAGCAGGGCATAGAGTTGCTATTGTGGGGCCAACCGGTGCTGGTAAATCAACACTTTCAAAATTATTGTTTCGTTTCTACGAAGTTACCGGCGGTAAGATTTTAATTGATGGGAAAAACATTGCGGATGTTAATCTTGAATCGCTGCGCGCCGCATTAGCTATTGTGCCACAAGATACGGTGTTATTTGATAATACGCTGTATTACAATATTGCTTACGGCCGACCTGATGCCACTCCTGAAGAAATCACACGTGTCGTTAAAATGGCGCATTTAGATCATTTGGTAAGTCGTTTGCCAGATGGTTTACAAACACGTGTCGGTGAGCGAGGCCTTAAAGTCTCGGGTGGTGAAAAACAACGCGTCGCGATTGCTCGTGCTTTGTTAAAAAATCCCTATATTTATATTTTCGATGAAGCTACCAGTGCTTTGGATACACGTACAGAGCGTGTGATTCAGCGCAACTTAGAAGAAATTTCAGAAGGTGCTACCACCTTAATTATTGCTCATCGTCTCTCCACGGTAGTGCACGCTGATCAAATCTTAGTATTAGATCATGGTCATATTGCTGAAAGTGGTACTCATAGTGAGTTGCTAGCGCTGAATGGTTTATATGCAAAACTCTGGGAAGAGCAGCAGTTTAAGAGCATAAATTCTTCAAATACGAATTCGCTTGGATAACAAGACAAAGAGAACGCTCGACAGCCAACTGACCTAGTAAAAACATCAGCTCTGGCAAAATTTCTTAGTAGCTATGGCATTGCTTGGACTGAGCCAAGTAAATGTCATCGGGCCATTGCTCGCAAGATGCGAAGCTAGGGTTTCAGATTGCGAGAAGTTG
>JBDNGR010000120.1:0-1114 GCA_041689165.1 Coxiellaceae bacterium | reverse complement strand
TTAAGCTCCATATTGACCTCGCATTGCCCCACCGCTCGTAAGCCGAACTTAAAACTTCGCATCTTGCGATACGGGAGTTATACTCCTCTCCCAATTTTACAATGGAGAGCTTTCATGGTTACGCTTAAGACAACACTGGGTGATATTGTATTAGAACTAGATCATGAGAATACCCCAGCTACTGCTACTAATTTCTTTAATTATGTTAAAGAAGGCTTTTACAGCAACACGATTTTCCATCGCGTGATTGATGGTTTTATGATTCAAGGCGGTGGCTTTGAACCTGGTATGCAGCAAAAAATGGGCAAGGCCACCATCGAAAACGAAGCTGATAAAGCCATGCCAAATAAGCGCGGCACCATCGCGATGGCGCGTACTTCTGATCCGCACTCAGCTAGCAGCCAGTTTTTTATCAATTTGGCCGACAATAGCTTTTTAAACTTCAAGGCCAAAAGTGAAATGGGTTGGGGCTATTGTGTCTTTGGCAAAGTGGTTGAAGGAATGGATGTGGTCGATAAGATTAAAGCTATGCCAACTACGCAGCGCGCGGGTCATGGAGACGTTCCGGTTAATGAAGTAGTGCTTGAAGAAGCGACTGTAAGCAATGAGCAGGAGGCTTAAAATGCGTCGAGTAATTTTGGTTTTAGGAGCGGCGGCATTGCTCGGAGGTTGTGCTACCACTTCGAATTATCAAGCCACAGTAGGTAGTTGGTATGGTGCTCCGGCGCAAGATTTATTCAGCAGCTGGGGTTATCCGGATATCACCGAGCGAGCGCCAGATGGCCACCATCTCTATATTTATAAAAAGACGGATAATGCTTCTCAACCAGCGCCTGATTTCCCTGGCCGTTCATTTAAGATGACTGAAACAGGTGATGTTTTAGACCCACAAATGATCGCTCAGCAAAAGGCTCGCGAAGGAGTAGTGTGTCGAACCACTTTCGATGCTGACCGTTCCAATCATATCGTTAGAGTTAGCTTTGTGGGCCCGGCTTGTGCGGCTAAAAGCCAGTTCGTACGCTTGATGGCTAATCCCAAAGTCCTCGATGAGGATGACAACTAGCTCGTCTGAATTGGCACGATCTTGTAGGGGCAGGCCCCCGTGCCTGCCCTC
>JBDNGR010000119.1:0-2328 GCA_041689165.1 Coxiellaceae bacterium | reverse complement strand
TGCGAAGCTAGGCTTCCACCTTAAGTCGAATTTGAGGCGTTCTTCAATCACAAAAAGCTCGAAATAGAATAACTATTCCTCGCCTTTTGCTCAATCGGAACGCCTCAACTTCTCGCAAGCTGAAACCCTAGCTTCGCATCTCGAAGTACGATGGGTATAGTTGGTTAAGCTCATTAGCCAAGCTCTGCTGCTTGTTACAGAGCATGATGTTAAGCATTACTGGAAACGGTTGATTAACTCAAGTGGGTTCCTTAGGATATGCAGATGCGTGAACCTTTGGACGAAGTTCAGCGAGCGAAGTAAACGACTTGAACTGTTTCAATATTTCTTAAGTGGAAAGGAGAAGAATTATGTTAACTGACCTGCAGCGTAGAGTAATAACAGCGACCTTCGAATTTATGATAGATGCTATTGTGGAAAAGCGAGATATAGGGCTAGGTATATTGGGATTGAGAGCTGCAATCAATGAGGTGGTATATGCGAGGTATAGAGCAGAACTGCACGAGCTGGAAGGGGAAATTACCGTTTTTAAAGCCGCCTATAATCATGCGGATTTGGCTAATTACTTACGCTTAGGTAATCAAGCCATAGTGGGAGTAGCTGCAGCGACTGCAGATGAAGTAAGAGTTTATGTAACTGCGTTGGTTGAACGAACTATACAAGAAGCGGAAGCGGCGCCAAAAGAATCGTCGCTGCGTGCAGAATTAGCAAGTTCAGAGTTTATCGTAAGAGAATTGTTAGAAAAGATCGGAACAGCACAAGCTGCGGCTGAAGCGAGTGATGAGGAACATTGTCATGGAGGAGCTGGAGCAAGAGTTATAACCAGTCTGCGTGGCGGGGCAGCTGTGGGTGGAGCTGGTGGAACTGTGCTAAGACACAATTCTGAAGGCGTAACTCACGCTGGTGCGAAGGGCTATACTCCTCATTTCATAGGCACGCCCTATTCAAGAGACATGCATCGGGCAGAGCTTAATCCGAAGCGGCATGGTTCGCCTGGTGATGAGTTAGCATTTAGTACTGGTGAAGTTAATAATCTCTTAACTTTATTTTCAAAATTATTATCAGAAAGTGAAATTATTTTAGATGAATCTTCAATCGAGTGGTTACGCTATGCACTTCAGACTGATAAACCACCAAACATCCGAGAGATGGCATTAGTTGCTACCCACCGCTGTCGTGAAGTTCCAGTTTCTCTTGCTGAAGTAGTAACTGATTTATTAGAACGAGATCCTAACGACCGTATTAGAACATTAGCAGCTGAAACACTTGCTAGTCTTCCAAGCTTAAGAGAGCGCCAAAAATCAGTTCTGAGAGTAAAACTTGATGACGCCTTTAAAACAGTTACTGTTGCTGCAGCCACTGCTTTACATCGACATGGTGACGCTGATGCTCGTTTATTGATGAACATTTTAGGCGCATTAACTTACCCTGG
The DNA here is from genome assembly GCA_041689165.1 of Coxiellaceae bacterium. Lineage (GTDB taxonomy): Bacteria > Pseudomonadota > Gammaproteobacteria > Coxiellales > Coxiellaceae > CAIQCE01. Next base: position 896 of record JBDNGR010000119.1, on the reverse strand, counting down.
CCTTGGAAGACCTACCGAATCTGGTTCCGAGTTTGTAAGAGCCAGTGCGGCACGCGCACTGGCATATTTTGATAAGGATGCTCGCCGCGATGCAATACAAGAGGCTTTAATGAATGCCACCCGTGATGATTTTATCCAGGTGAAGGCGGCTGCTAACGCAAGTCTAATCAGACTGAAAATTAGACCAGAAGAAGCACTTTCAAGATTAAATGATTTACAGAAGAGCCCTTTTGGAGAACTCGTGCGCTCGGATGTCTTGGCATTGTATACGGAAAAAGTTTTGCCTCTAGTACCAAGTATCCCTGCAGCAGGAGGTGCGGGTACAATGCTGGCAGCGCCAGCCCCCAGTTTTTGAAACTAAGTAACTCAGCTGATTCAGTAATGATGGTGATTTGTGGCATGCGCTAAAATTTATTGGATAGGATTTAAACCTATAAATGGCATCCGGATTAGCTTGTTCACTGAAGTAAAGGAAGGATAGCTTAGTTAGCCTAATAGAAGCGGCGTGAATAGAGAATGTCAGAGCAATGTTACTTTAACTCGTCATCGATATATGAACCTGACTCAATATTTATGGTTGAAAAATCACATAGTTTTTTGATCGATTTCGGCAGGTGAGCCTCTAAAAAATCATGAGCTATACCCATCGTACTTCGAGATACGAAGCTAGGGTTTCAACTTGCGAGAAGTTGAGGCGTTCTGATTGAGCAAAAGGCGAGGAATAGTTATTCTATTTTGAGCTTTTTGTGATTGAAGAACGCCTCAACTTCGACTTAAGGTGGAAGTCTAGCTTCGCATCTCGAAGTGCGATGGGTATATACCTCTCGCACCCCAAGCGGCGAGTTGTAAGTTCCATCTTGACGTCGCATTAGCCCGCTTCGTCAATCACAAAAGCT
>JBDNGR010000118.1:0-2090 GCA_041689165.1 Coxiellaceae bacterium | reverse complement strand
GGTTCATGATTTAGCCCACAGATATTTTTAACGAGCCACTTTTTCATTGTTACACAGCCACAATCTTGTTTAGCTATTAAGCTTAATTGATCGGCTATCGCATCACGATCTTTCGTGTGCAAGGCCGATGCCTGTTTCCTTACGCGTCATCGACCCTGTTGAAAAAATAGAGCGCCGTGCGTTTTAAAGTCAGTTTACAGGCGATTTGTGGTTCGGTGATGTGATGCATGGCCCGACTATTCAAACGCCTCTTGGACGAAAAAAGTATATCTGGTGACGATCATGGATGATGCATCGCGCCTGGCTTGTCACAGTATGTTTTGTTTCGATGAAACGGTGATTTCGATTGAGTTTTTTTTAAAAGAAGCGCTTTTAAAAAGGGGATTGCCAAAAAAATTGATGGTAGATAATGGCCCGGCGTATCGCTCTGCATCATTGCAAAATGTCTGCGCGCGATTAAAAATACGGCTCATTTATAGCAAAGCTTATGAGCCTGAATCGAAGGGCAAAATTGAAGGTTGGTACGGGACATTGCGCAGTCAATTCCTGACAGAATTAGACTTACAAGCGATTCATAATCTTGATGAACCTAACGCAGGTTGGTGGGTCTGGTTAGAAAAAAAATATCATCAAACACGTCACTCCGCTCTCTTGAATAAAGAGCTTGATGGTTCAACGCCGCTTGCACGATTCCAAAAAGATCTTTCGACGCCCATCTGCCCGAAAAAACATTCCTCGTTGAAAAACTTTATCAACAAGAGCTCAAGCAATACAACACCACAGGAGAAAAATAAATACCGATAACAAACAACTGTCTCCTATTTGGATCATCGATGAAGCATATGGTGCGCCTGCCAATTTTTTAATGGAGCTTCCTTCATTTTTAAATTTCAGCTTCGATAGTCGTGAAATCATGACCATTATTCTTATCGGATTGCCGCAATTTCAAGCCACATTAAAAAAATCAATTCATAGCCCATTGCACAGCCGTACGTTATTTCAATTTACTTGGGAAGCCTATGATGATCCTGCTAAATTTCGTGAGCTTCTCGTAGAGGCATTTAAAAACCCCGGCATTCATGAAACAATCCTCAGTCAATCCGGCATCCAGCTCATTTATTTGGCTTCCAAAGGACGATTTCGATATGCGCATCGCATTCTCACCGCCGCATTGCAAATAGCCGCCAATAAATTGCTAAAGGTGACGTTACTAAATTGCCGCTACACTCGCAGCGACTGTAGTTGCTCTTTTTGTTACGCTATGTTACGTTTGAGTCAAATTGACTTAATTGTAACTTTGGAGATATTTATGAGTATGACTATTCGTGTGGATGAAACTATTTACTTGGAAGCTCGAAAGACGGCCAAGGCAGAATGTCGTACTATTGCTCATCAAATCGAGTATTGGGCAAAAATAGGCAAGGCGGCTTTGGATAACCCCGATTTGCCTATTGATTTTATTCGTGAAGTTTTGATTGCACATAAGCAAGATCGTAGCCTAGCTGAACCTTTTACGCCAGGAAGCTGAAATGCCTTCTATTAAAGTTTTACAAATGCCTGGTTTTAAAAAAGCATATAAACGGATACATCAAAATCAAAAAGATTCAGTTGATAATGCAGTTGCGGAAATTATTAAAGATCCTTCTTTGGGTGAGGCCAAAAAAGGGGATTTAGCAAGAGTCTACGTTTACAAATTTCGTTGTGTAACCCAATTATTTCTACTAGCCTATGAATTTGAAAAAAATAGCCGTCTTTTACTTGGGTTAGGAGTTCACGAAAACTTTTACCGAGACCTTAAAAATAAAAAATAGGATGGGCTACAACTTGACATTAGAAACGTTCCAAAAAGATGTGGCCGGCCGTTGCATCGGCTTGAAGTAACTTTCCCAGTTTTTTTGCACAGATGACCCAAAGTGCATGTGTAATTTTCAGTACCACATTCTTGAAAACGCCGTTTACACAACCTTTTTTAAAGAATGCTTAGGGTTGTTGGCAGGGATCCAAATCGGTTCTGTCGCAAAAACCGAAATATATCCGAAATTTGAAAAACAAACCCCACTTTGATGATAAAATAAACGCCAAAAGTGTAT
>JBDNGR010000117.1:0-2143 GCA_041689165.1 Coxiellaceae bacterium | reverse complement strand
CTGCTATATTAATTGATCTTTCAAATGAGCTAGGAGGAAGATAGATGAAATTATTCAACTTTAAGCATACGTGTAAAAATTGTGATTATTCTTTTTTGAGTTTAAATTTACCAGAAGAATCCTATGGGCTATTTATACCCATAACCAAAAAAGGAGAACAAGCCTTCTTAAATTCAATTGAGGATCAAGTTTTTGATGAACTTGGAATACTATTTGATCAGCAAAAAACAAAATTCTCATGGATTAATGATTTTAATGATGTTGAGATATTTCATTGGATATTCAAGATAAGCTGTGATCCCTCTCCCTTAGGGCTCGTTTATTGGTTGGGTGAACTACCTTGGTGCCCCCTTTGTGGGTCTCATGAAATCGAATCATGGGGGGAAACCAATCCCAGACGCATTAGCGAAAAGCATTTGCCCGTAGTCACTCATGACCGCTGGAATCAATTGAGTTTAGAACAAAAAAAGCAAGCGATTGACAAGGCTATTCAGGAATATTATGTGGAAGAATATCCTAACTGGTTAGCTCGCGATAAAGAAGCTGAAGAATTTGTGAAAAACCTCAAAAACAAGCCCTACTATAAAGATCCGAATTCAGCAGATAAAATTTGATTTTCTAAAAGCAAAATTGACTTCTGTTCTGCTCAACTAGAAGTAGACACATCATTCAAGAAAAATTGTTCTTCATAAAAAATTTGTTTTGGGTCAGCCTTATCTATACAAGCCTAAAACTGACATTTCTGATTTTGCAGAAATAGTTGCAGCACCATGTTAACGGATAAACCTCAACCCCAAAGTGTCTGAACTTCCTGCTGGTAGCCCGCAGCATCAGCATGCAAAAAATTATGCGTTGAGTGGTGCAAACACGATGCTTGATCGTGGTTTTATGAAGGGCGTTCAAACTGATTATGCGGGTGGGCGCGCTGGTGCCGATGCGATGGGAGCCACGATGCACGCGATGCGCATGCAAGAAGTGAATAAAGTTCGTGTAGCGGCGGGATTGGCGCCGCTTAACGTTCCCTATGTGTCGGGTAATGTGGTGTTTAAGCCGAGAGAAGTGCCTATTACGAGAACGGCCCCTCCGCCAGTCAGACACCCATTTGGGCGACCAGCTTCACCGGGGAGTGGTGATGAACGAGGAGGAAGCGGCACAGGCGCTCCTAGTTTGCGGCCTGGAACAGGTGCTGGAGCGGCTGCACGAACTGGAACTCGAATGCCGACGATAATAACGCCCGCGCGACGCGCATCTGATCGTGCGGCAGGTGGCTTATACACGGGCTATGCCACTGTAGTTCCGTCAGCGCGGGTAGTTGTAGTGCCAGCACCAGCACCAGCTTCAGCTAGAGCAGGCAGCGCTACGATGCCAAAAGCACCGGTTGTTGTTCAAGTTGCGGCCCCAGCACCGGCCTCAGCTGCGGGCGGAGCAGGTGCGGGTTTTCCCACACGAGCGGCGCCTGTTTACTACCCAGCCCCTGCAGCAGCCGGAGCTGGAGTGGGACGTTCGACTGCAGCGCCGACGTTATTTACCGCATCGAAAGCCGCCGGTGGCGCTGGAGCTTCAGGAGTATCGGGAAGAGGCGCTGCTGGAAGTGCCGCAACGGGTGGAGCTCCTCCACGAAAAGCTGCCGCAGGTGCAGGTGCAGGTGGCGGGGGTGATGGTAGTGGCAGTGATGGAGAGGGATCACCGAGAAGATTTGCAGCTGGGGCAGGAGCGGGCGCCGGTGCCGGTGCCGGTGGAAGACGTGCAGGTGATGATGCCACAACGGATCACGTGAGTGGTAGTGCTGGGGCGGGTAGGCCATCTTATCGCACAGGCAGTCGGAAAGCTGAGGAGGCGAATGCTCACCATGTTGCAGCTGGTAGAAGGCCACCTTATGCTGATGAAAAACATGCACGAGTGATTTGTTTGGAGAAAAAGAAGGTATTTGTACGTGTACACGGTGATGATAATCTAGTCAGGCATTGGATACTAAGAGCAGAAGATATCGAAGGTTTAACCGCTGAACAAATTCAAGAAAAATTTGCTATTCCTGAAACTCCAACTCATATTTCAGAAGTTCATTTACCAGCTGGTACTTATTTGCAAGTGGGCGTTGCTAAAGAGCAAGAGGGTTGGGGTAAGGGAATGGCCATACAATATG
>JBDNGR010000116.1:0-5641 GCA_041689165.1 Coxiellaceae bacterium | reverse complement strand
TTCTCGACGACACTTTCAGTCGTGAGTACAGTGGCGCTTTCGTGGCGCACTATAAAATGAATGTTTTGGCCTGAAGTGCTTCAGAAATCTTAGAAAAATGCTTTTTTATTCAACATTTGGATAGGGCAAGCTGCGGACTGTCCGGTTTATGTGCGATAAATGAGGATTTGAGAAAAACGTGCCACAGAGTATTAAGACAAAAGAGTAATTTATAGAGGTGCCGTTAATTTAACAGATAATCAAGTATGGCCATTCGAGCTAATACACCATTATGAACTTGCTTTAAAATAACTGATTGTGGACCACCTGCCACCTCTGAAGTGATCTCCATATCACGATTGATCGGCCCCGGGTGCATTACGATAGCATTAGCCTTGGCGTAGCTTAATCGTTCAGAATTCAAACAATAGTTTTCTGCGTAATGATCGAGCAATGGTAGATGTGTGGAGCCCATTCTCTCTCTCTGTAAACGCAAAGTCATAATAACATCTACTTCAGCCAAACCTTCCTCAAGAGAATCAAACAACTTTATGTGTGAGCCTAATGGTTCTTTGGGGAGTAATTTTTCAGGTCCGATTAAACGAATATCTTGTGTGTTGAGCAATTTTAACGCTTTTAAAAGCGAGTAAGCCACGCGCGAATGGATAATGTCACCCACGATAGCGATGCGTAATTTTTCAAACTGCGGCTGATGTTGCTGAATAGTTAATAAATCTAATAAGGTCTGTGAGGGATGTTCATTAGAGCCGTCACCGGCATTGATTAGATGAGTGCTGGGTTTAACACGAGAGACGAGTTCTGCAATGCCGTGTTTTTGCGAATGTCGAACAACAAAAGCTCTGACACCCATGGCTTCTAAATTGAGAATCATATCTAAATAGTTTTCACCTTTATGTACAGATGAAGTAGCTATATCGGGAGTTAAATTATTAGCACCCAAGCGGGTTGCGGCAAGCTCAAATGAACAGCGTGTTCGAGTACTATTTTCAAAGAACAAATGTGCTACAGTTTTTCCGTGTAATTGAGTAAGAATAGCCTCATTCTTTACCACAGCTGATAAATCATGCGCGCGCTTTAGCAGCTCAAGTATTAGTTGCGAGTTAAGTTGATCGATACTTAAAAAATGCTGTAATTTATGGAGATTCATATCAAGTGCTAGTTGGTGGATGCCGAAGCCAAGACTCAAGAATTAATTTTGCCGCATAACTATCGACTGAAATATCTGCCGAGTCAATATGTTCACGTAATTGCGATTTAGCCTCACGAGAGCTATAGCGTTCATCAACTAAATAGCTAGTTAAACCAAAGCGAGACTCTAACTCTTTAGCAAACTGACGTGCGGCCAAGCTTATGTATTGTTCAGAATCGTCTAAATTAAGAGGTAGTCCGACCACAAAAGCCTTCACCCCCCATTCTTGAATTAGGTTTTGAATTTGCCGCCAATTCGGTGTGCCGTTTATAGCTTTGATAATTTTAAGGGGAGTGGCGCTTTGCGTAATACTTTGACCAACGGCCACGCCAATTTTTTTAAGACCAAAATCGAAGGCGAGTAATACTTGAGCTTTAGGCATGTCCTACTTGTCCAGAAATTTGATTAATATCGATGCCAAGAGTGGCGACAGCATTCTGCCAACGAGTCTCGATAGGGGTATCAAATAAAATAGACTCATCAAAAGGGATGACGAGCCAAGTATTGTCGGCGATCTCTTCTTCGAGCTGACCGGGCTGCCAGCCGGTGTAGCCTAGGGTGATGATGAACTGAGAGGGTCCTTTGCCTTGAGCAATCACCTTAAGAGTGTCCTTCGAGGATGAAATAACCAGCTCCGGCTCTTTATCATCAGTCTCAAGTTTAGACTGTTCAGAAAGGAAAGCAGGCTGGTTGTGCACAATGAAACCATGTTCTTGCCCAACCGGGCCGCCCATTAATACAGGATGAGTTTCAGTGCTGTGGTCACTAATATCAATATTCAAATGGCGTAACACATTACCCAAATTTATTTGAAGAGGCTTGTTGATGATTAGGCCCATAGCCCCCTCATCATTGTGCTCACAAACATAAACGACCGATTGCTTGAAATTAGGGTCTTTAAGATTGGGCATTGCTACCAGGAAATGGTGACTGAGGTCGTTTAATTGGGGGTCAGACATGCTGTTTGACTCTCGAGGTGGTGATTGTGAGCTTTTGCTTACTGTAGCATGATACAAGCGGATCTATAAGGATTTAACAGACATTCTTGCTTTTGCAGCCCAGCAAGGGCTTTAGGGGCAGGCCCTAGCGCCGCCGTATGACACTACTATTTCGCCGCACCTGATTTTAGGGGCAAACCCGAATTGAGTGTTTAAGTTTACCGCCCGGCCTTTATTTGCAATAATTCCGGTTCCCTGCAGCCCAGGGGATTACAAGAATCATACTAAGCCCAGGAGCACTACATGAAGCAAGCTGTTTCGACTGCCATTTACGAAGACTTATCCATTAAAGAGTTAGTGACGCATGCTCTTAACAATAATGAAGGAGTTTTAAGTTCTAATCAGTCCTTAGTTGTTAACACAGGTAAACGAACTGGGCGCTCACCTAAAGACCGCTTTATTGTAAAAGATGCCATGACGGCTAAGACCGTAGATTGGGGCAAAGTGAATCAAGCTTTAGAAGTCGCCGCATTTGATGCATTGTGGCAGCGTGTTGCCGATTACCTTTCGCTAAGAGATAGCTATGTTTCTCATTTAAAAGTGGGTGCTGATGAAGAATATGCTTTGTCCGTTAAGGTAGTAACAGAGTTGGCCTGGCACAATTTATTTGCCTGCAATTTATTTATTCGTCCCGATGCGAATGATCCTTATTCTGCCAAAGATGTCTGGACTATTATGAATGTGCCAGGATTCACCTGTGATCCTGAACGTGATGGTGTTAATAGTGATGGCGCAGTCATTATTGATATGAGTCAACGCCGTGTATTAATCGCGGGAGTCCAATATGCGGGTGAAATGAAAAAAGCGATGTTCTCAGTGTTAAATTACTTCTTACCCGCACGCGATGTTTTACCAATGCACTGTGCGGCTAATGTAGGTAAAGAAGGTGATGTGGCTTTATTCTTTGGTCTCTCTGGCACTGGAAAAACGACCCTATCTGCTGACCCAGAGCGTTATTTAATTGGTGACGATGAGCATGGTTGGAGTGCGAAAAGCGTTTTCAATTTTGAAGGTGGCTGCTATGCAAAATGTATTAATCTGTCACAAAAAAATGAACCTGTGATTTGGAATGCTATTAGTTATGGTGCGGTTATGGAAAATGTTGTTTTAGATCCCGAAACTAAAGATCCGCTCTTCGATGATGCAAGCTTAACGCAAAACACACGAGTAGCTTATCCACTAGATCACATTGAAAAGAGAATTGCGGCTAATAAAGCAGGCAATCCACAGGCCGTTATCTTTTTAACCTGTGATCTGTTTGGCGTATTACCACCGGTTGCTCTATTAGATAAAGAACAAGCAGCCTATTACTTCTTAAGTGGTTACACAGCTTTAGTTGGCAGCACTGAAATTGGAAGTACGGCAGCGATTACTTCCACTTTTAGTACGTGCTTTGGTGCGGCATTCTTCCCGCGTCCTGCTACCGTTTATGCAGAATTGTTGATGAAGCGAGTTGAACAAACCAATTGCCAAGTCTATTTAGTCAATACAGGTTGGAGTGGTGGTGCTTATGGTGCTGGTGGTGAGCGTTTTAGTATCCCAACAACGCGCGCCATTATTTCGGCTATTGTAACAGGCGATTTACGCAATGCTGAAACAGAAGTAATACCAAGCTTTGGTTTCCGTATTCCAATGCGTTTAGCGGGTGTTGATACTAAGTTATTAAATCCGCGTAACACATGGGCAGATGAGGCATCGTATGACAAGCATGCTGCTGAGCTCGTTGAGAAATTCGTTAGCAACTTTGAACGCTTTGATGTGTCAATTACCATCCGTGATGCAGGCCCGCATCATAGTGAATAGAGAAAGTTATGATGTTTATTCCTCTCGCACTTCGCAGTGCGAGAGCTAGTTACTCGGGTTTTAACCGGGGTTTTTTCTGGTGATGAGTGAGCTTTGAGAGTCAATCTAAAATGATCCCTGCTAAAATCCTGAACATCAATCAACATATCAGGCAGCTTGAGCAAGAGAGTCACCGACCTATTAATTCCGTTAAACTGTTAGCAGTAAGCAAAGGCCAGCCTATAGAATCGATAATAGAAGCCTATCACGCAGGCCAGTGCGCTTTCGCAGAAAATTACTTACAAGAAGCCTTAATTAAAATTAATGCTTTGAAAACTTATCCAATTGAATGGCATTTTATTGGTGTTATTCAATCAAACAAAACTAAGTTAATCGCTGAAAACTTTTCTTGGGTGCAGGGTGTATGTGAGTTGGCTCATGCTAAACGTTTGGCGGCAGCACGCCAAAGTGCGCAGTTAAAGCCGCTTAATATTTGTATTCAAATCAACCTCAGCGGAGAAACAACTAAATCGGGTATAGCACTTACAGAGCTTCTGCAGTTAGCTGCTGAGCTAAGAGAAGTTCCTGGATTAAAGTTGCGCGGTTTAATGAGCATTCTGGAGCCTGGTTTAAATAACGAGGCTCAGCGCCAATCCTTTCGACAACTTTATGCAGCTTGGCAAAGCCTTAATAAGGCAGGCTTTGCTTTAGACACGCTTTCGATGGGTATGTCTGCTGATTATCCTGTTGCCACAGCAGAAGGTGCCACCTTAATACGAATCGGTTCGGCTATTTTTGGTGAAAGAACAAAGACTTGCATTGTATAAACTATGTTGGACATTATATCTTAAAAGAATTGCGCTTGATTGCTATCGCAATTATCTACAAAAAGTAGCTAATGAGACATGGGGCAGAAAAACCTGTTATTACGAATAGCTAAAGGTATAAGTCTCTTAACGAGCAAACAAAATATTATTGAGCTTCATATGAGTGGTAGCTCAATTTTGAGTGCTTTAGGGGGTCTTGAAGAAAAAAATATTATTGAGAAGAAAGAGAATCGGTATCAAATTATCAATCCTATTATCAAGCACTACAGCAGTATCGGCTGAAAGCTAAGAAGCCAGCTAATTGATTCCCACTATTATTTGAATTACGATGCATTGTGTTAAACGTAGTTCAATTTACAATCCAGCCCCAAGCCATAATTTATACAAGGAGATTCTGATGAGCACTCATGTAACAGCAACCACTGATGAAAATTTTGCTAGCGAAGTTTTAGATTCAACAACACCTGTGCTGGTGGATTTTTGGGCAGAATGGTGCGGTCCTTGCAAAATGCTTGCCCCGATTTTAGAAGAAATTGCTAAAGACTATCAGGGCCAAGTTAAGATTGTGAAAATGGATGTTGATAAAAACCAAGCAATGCCAGCCAAATATGCTATTCGCAGTATTCCCACTTTGATTTTGTTCAAAGAAGGTGAAGTAATGGCTAACCAAATGGGCGCTATGTCTAAACCGCAATTAGCAGCTTTTTTAGATCAGCATCTATAGAGCGTATTTTTCCCTGTTAAACCAATACTAGAGCACCGCTATGAGTTGAAGCTAATCATCTATGCCCATCGTAGCTCAATATGCGAGTTGTAAGTTCCATCTTGAGGTCGCATTAGCCCGC
>JBDNGR010000115.1:0-1999 GCA_041689165.1 Coxiellaceae bacterium | reverse complement strand
GCTTGGGGTGCGAGAGGTATAAATGCCTACGATAACTATCAGAATTTTTTAGCGAGTACGATAGGCCATCACTATACTTTAAAAGTATTACCGTCTCTTGCTCCGCCATCATCGGTGGGGCAGGGCCTCGTCTTGTCTCTGATGCTGCGCCCTCTTTGTTTGCGCCTCTTGGTGGAGGGATATACCCATCGTAGCTCAAGATGCAAGTTACAACTCGCAGCTTGAGGCTCGAGAGGTATATAATAGCGAGCTGGACTGTCTACTTGATCTTGTTGGAATGGAATGATCGCACAAGCTTTCAATCAAGCACTTTTAGTACCGCTGCGAGCAATGAGGCTGCGTTATATCCCCTTGTTGATGATTTATTTCGCGTATGGGGCTACTAGTATTTCTACAATCGGTGAAAGTTTTTTTGTTAAAGAAAAACTTGATCTCTCAGCTGAAGCCATGTTGGCGATTGCCGTTTGGTACAGTATGCCTTGGACCATCAAAATGGTTTTTGGTCAGCTGGCTGACTCCGTACCCTTATTGGGTTCTTTGCGCGCGGCTTATGTTTTCATTGCTGCGGCTTTGATGATTGTGGGTAGTGTGATGTTGATGGGTTTGGCGGGAAGCTGGGAATGGCTCAATCATTGGATGCAGCCAAATACCTTATATCTGGCAGCTTCATTGGTGACAGTAACGGGAGTCGTGATCCAGGATGTAGTGGCCGATGCGATGTCGGTTGAAGTGGTATCACGCGAAGGGCGCTCAAAGGCTGAAATCAAGCAAGAGCTGGGTATGATCCAGGTCTTGGGGCGTTTATCTTATGTTGTTGCAAGCTTTTTAACAGCGGGTATTGGTGGCTGGTTAGCGCATCGTTATTCTTATGAAACGATTTTCGCGGTCACGCTGATTATTCCAGTCATTTCAGTATTAGGCGTCATCTTAGTTAAGATTGATTTATCACCGCTTAAACCCGTTAATTGGGTTATTTTGGGTGGTGGTTTGTTGTATGCGGCTTTTGTTTTCCTCATGGGTTTTAGTGGCTTAGTTTATAAGCAAGAAATTATTTTTTTGGTAAGCCTTTGCGTCGTTATTTATTTGCTGCGCCAATTAGCAAGACCATTTGATAAAGCGACAACTCATCAGCTTGTGATGCTCGCTGCCGTTATCTTTATGTACCGTGCTATGCCGAATGTGGGACCTGCTATGCAATGGTGGGAGATTGATGACTTAGGTTTTGATCCGGCTTTCTTCGGCACCCTGGCACAAATTAGTACGGCATTAGTCGTGGTGGGAATGTGGTTTTTTGCCAAACCTTTAACTCAGAAACCGGTGGCTTGGATTTTGGTGGTGTTGAGCGTTTTGGGTTTTCTCTTAAGTTTACCCATGCTAGCTATGTATTATGGTTTCCATCACTGGACAGAAGCGGTATTAGGTTTTGGTGCGCATACTATTGCTTTGGTGGATACAGCGATTAGCTCCCCGTTCGCGCAACTTAGCATGATTCCTTTGCTCACCTTTAATGCCATCTATGCGCCACGTGGCAATGCCGCAACGTGGTTTGCGCTGATGGCATCTCTCATGAACTTGGCTATTACCGCGGGTAACTTGATGAGCAAAGCCATGAACAAAATGTGGATAGTAACGCGTGCAGTGCATGATTCAGCCGGACAAATTGTGGTGCAAGCAGATTATAGTCAACTTGGAAAATTAATGTGGCTGAGCATGCTGCTTAATTTAATTGTGCCAATTTTGGCGGTGGCAATACTGTTGGGTAAAAGTGGTTTCAAGGCGAATGCTAAAAAAGACGTTTCAGATGGTGACCCACAAGTTGATGCCGAAAACCCGAGGCTTCAAGAAGAGTCAGTTTCAACTCCCTGCTAAATACTCCTGCTCTGCAATAAACTCGAGATTATAATTTGTGATTTCAAATTCATGCGTGAAAACACTGTATATACCTCTCGTACCCCAAGCGGCGAGTTGTAAGTTCCATCTTGACGTCGCATTAGCCCGC
>JBDNGR010000114.1:0-5650 GCA_041689165.1 Coxiellaceae bacterium | reverse complement strand
TCCCCTCCACACGTATTTTGACTGAAACAGGTACTGAAGTATTATCTTTCATCGCACGAATTAAATGATAAAGCTTAGTGGGGTCTGTTAGAAGACTCGAACCTGCCCCACGACTACGAATTTTTTTCACCGGACAACCACAATTTAAGTCAATCAAGTCAGCACCACAATCTGTCGCAATTCGTGTCGCTTGTGCGAGCTCGACTGAATTATTAGCTGAAAGCTGAAAACAGACAGGCCCCTCCGACGGGTCTTTATAAACAAAGCGTTTTTGTAAATGCTTAGACTGATGCAAGAGTGTCTTACATGAAATCATTTCCGTGCAAGAGAAAGCTGGCTGACTATAGCGCCAGCTTAGTAAACGAAAGGGGGCGCAACTAATACCAGCCAAAGGGCCTTGAATGAGATTATGGTCAAATGTTTTATTACCGAGGACTAATGGTTTAATCATTATTTATTGAGCGGCTTAAATTTAACTTCTATTTTACAACCGAGCGCTTTGGCATACTTGCGAAGAGTATTAAGACTTGGCGAATGCTTACCATTACCCAAGGATAACTCTAGACGGTTGACTGCTGAGGCATGCGTACCCATTTGTTTTGCAATAGCAGCTTGCGTGATACGTAAACGCTTTTTAATCATTACGATCTGCTTAATAATTTCAAATTCTTCATCAAGTGCTTCATAGCCTTTTCTAAATGCAGGATCTTTCATTGATTCTGCTACCATTTCTTCGTGCGTTCTTACTCGGCGCGGTTTTTCAGAATTTATTGCCATAACTTACCTCTCTCATATGTCGCACTGCAATTGGCAGATCTTTGGCGGGTGTCTTCTCTGACTTTTTGCTAAATGCATGCAGCATAGCAATCCTACTACCAGGGACTCTACAATATAATACCCGGGCAATACCTTCTTTAGCTCTTGGGCCTAACTCAAACAAACCATTTCCCATACGCGCGAATAAGGCATGCCCAAATGAACACCCGCCTCCTTTAATAAGGAAACAATTCTGTAGTAGCTTTGCAAAATGCCATCAGGAAATGCAAGAATCATGCTCCAAACATTATCACTGTAGTATTCTATTGCTAGAGGTTTTGTGAGTCGCATAGCAATATAACAAATTTGTTACTTTTGGCAATAGGGCTGAGAGCGAATTTAGAATTCAATATACTTTTCAGCAATACCGTGTTTTTGGTTTTAGCTCTCTGATATGCTTACGCGATGATTAAAATTAGCTCTAAAATACTCCTGAATGATTCTGAAATCGAATTAAGCTTTATTCGCTCACCTGGACCGGGTGGGCAAAACGTCAATAAAGTCTCCACCGGGGTTCTATTACGCTTTCCTATTAATAGCTGTTCTTTAACTCAAGAACTACGCGAACGCTTAGTGAAGATGGCTGGTAATCGAATTAATCAAGATAACGAGCTCACCATCAAAGCCGTGAGCTATCGTAGCCAAGAGCGCAACAAACAAGATGCTTTAAAGCGCCTAGCTGACTTTATCAAGCTCGCCACTATCACGCCCAAAAAGCGCAAAAAAACCAAACCTACAGGCTCCTCAGTAGAAAAACGTCTCAATAACAAGAAAATACGCTCACAGCTTAAAACTTGGCGTCAAAAACTTGATTAATCCTAAAAACGGCAGTAGGAATCATAGCGAGAGGGCATATAAGGCTCTGGCGAATTGACTTAAGTCAGTTTAAGATAGCACCTGGAATTTTCTTAAACCCAAATTCATCACAAGGAGTTTTTATGAGTAAGGCCAAAGACACGAAAAAAGAAACCAAGAAACCTGCCACCAAGTCTCTTAAAGAAAAACGGGCAGCCAAAAAAGAAAAACGTAAATAGAAAAAATCCCGGGATCCCCGGGATTTTTTTAAAGCTTCAACGCTATTGAATAAAAACTATGAGCAAGACAGCCAAACAAAGTAATCCTGATTTTGAACAATCACTACGACAACTCACTCAACTCGTTGAGAAAATGGAAAGCGGCAAGCTACCCCTTGAAGAGTCCTTGCACCTATTTGAGCAAGGAGTTGGTTTAATTCGCCAATGCCAAGAATCTCTAAATGCCGCGGAACAACGTGTGCAAATTTTAAATGCACAGCAACAACTTGAGCCTTATCAAAATGAATCTGAAAACTGATTCTTTCAGTGAATTCCAAACCATTCATTTAAAACATTTTGAAGAAGTACTTAAGTCGTATTTGACGGCTGAAAGCACTTCCTCGCAGCTTGATAATGCCATTCGTTACAGCACACTAAATGGTGGCAAACGAATTCGTCCGCTACTGATTTATGCCACCGGCCTTGATCTTCAAGCACCTCTTACAAGCCTGGATCCCGCAGCTGTTGCGATTGAATTGATTCATTGCTACTCACTCATTCATGATGACTTACCCGCAATGGATGATGATGATTTACGACGCGGTAAAGCTACTTGTCATATTGCGTTTAACGAAGCGACTGCCATCCTGGCGGGCGATGCTCTGCAAAGTTTAAGTTTTCAAGTGCTAAGCAGTCCTAGCAAGAATCTAACTCCAGCAACACAACTTGCCATGGTTAATGCACTGACTAAAGCCGCAGGCACCATGGGTATGGCCGCCGGACAAATGCTCGACTTAGAAGCCGAAAATCAAAACATCAGCTTAGAACAATTAGAACAAATTCATCGCTTGAAAACAGCTGTGCTAATTAGTTGTGGCTTAAAGCTCGCCGGTTTAGCGGCGAACTGCTCAGCAACGATACTTAATAATCTTGCAGAAATCGGAACGCACTTAGGTTTAGCTTTTCAAATCCAAGATGATATTTTAGATGTGACCGTCAGCACTGAAAACTTAGGTAAAAAGAGTGGTGCCGACGTAGCACTGAATAAAAGCACTTATCCGAAGCTAATGGGACTTGAAAAAGCTCAATTGAAATTTCAAGAAGAATATCAAAAAGCCCAGGACCTCATTCAAATGACCCTTCCTAATTCAGCGTATTTGAATGGCATGATAACTGAGCTTTTCAAGCGGCAGCGATAAGCTGAGTGCTACCCATCGTACTTCGAGCTACGATGGGTAGCCCAAATCTGTTTTAATTTTCTCAGCTGTGGCTGGTGGCGCATAACGTTTGACCACCTCACCCTGTTCATTAACTAAAAACTTCGTGAAATTCCATTTAATCGCTTCACTACCTAAAATTCCTTTAGCCTGGTTTTTTAAATAAGCATAAAGCGCATGTGCGTCCTTACCATTGACTTCAATTTTAGCAAACATTGGGAAACTGACTTGATATTTGGTTTCACAGAAATTTTTGATTTCAGCTTCAGAACCGGGTTCTTGACCACCGAACTGGTTGCACGGAAAACCTAAAACCACTAATCCTTTATCCTTAAAGTCGTGATATAGCTGCTCTAATGCCGCATATTGCGATGTAAAACCACAACGACTCGCTACATTGACAATTAATAATTTTTTACCGCGATACTGATCAAGAGTGGTCATTTCTCCATCAATGTTTTTAACAGGAATCTCATAAATATCAGTCATATTAAGCCCCTTTACGTTTAATTGAATCGACAGAAATTAAGACTTCATTCTGCTCATTAGCACCTGTTAGCTCACGGGCTTGCGGCTTCCACGCATGGCCATAAATAATTTCAAAAGTAGCAGGCAAGTAATGGTTTGCTAAACACTGTGCTCCATATTGCTCCTGCATTTTTTTCCAAATGCTCGATGGCATTAAATGCGGACAACGTGAATTTAATAAATTTTTAGCACCTAGCACACGCAAATCCTGAAACAGATCAGCTAAGTCTTCATAGCTCAACGTCAGCATTTCCATATCCATTACAGGGTCTTCCCAACCCGTTGCTAGCAATGCATCGCCCAAATGGTGCATATCAATAAATTCAGCAACATGATCATAGCAATCAAGGTTGCTGAATGCTGAACGCAGCTCTTTGAAGGTATCAGGACCCAAACTACTAAATAGCAATAAACCGCCAGAGCACAAAATGCGATTTAATTCTTGAAAGCAGAATTGCGGATCAGCTAGCCAGGCCAAGCTTAAATTTGCCACAACCAAGTCAACTGTAGCGTTCGCAAATGGCAATCGCTCTAATTCACCCGTCAGCAGGTGCAAATTCTCACTTGGAAACTGCTGTTTTAATAAGGCCCAGGAAAGATCAGCCGCAAAAACTTGCGCTTGAGGATAACGCTCCGCCAGAGCTCGAGTCGTAATGCCCGCAGCCGCCCCTAAGTCGAGTATCACGGCGGGGCTAAGGCGCACATAATCTAAGCGCTCAAGCAGCCTTTCTGCCACCTCATTAGGCAATACAGCAGCCTCCTGATAAGAGCTCGCAAAGCGGTCGCGCTGCCTCCGTATTTGTACTAAACTAGGTCTCTGCTGCATATAATGTACCTGTAAAATACGCGTAGCATACCCGAGCATTCCGAGAATAGAAATGAGGTGATTAAGCATGGTAGCCTTGGTAGGATTAGAATCTTTGACTCATATAGTTTTAAGCGGTACCCCTCTTCATCGCAAAACCAATAAAACCCAAGAAGATCTTCAACATAAGATCACCAAAGGCCATTCCCTAATGCAATACATCCGCGCTGCTGCAAAAGCCAATATGCATACCACGCTGCGCGACTTAAGAGAAACTGGGTTTTCGGCACGTGAGCTAGTTGAGGTTTATAACTACTCAATTAGCCAACTTCGAGGCGCGGGTTACAGCGCTTCTGAATTACTCTCTTCCGGTATCAGTCAATATAAACTGGAAGCCGCCGGAATTGCAGCACCCACACCAGGTCAACCAATAGCTCCACCACCACCACCTGCACCTGTGCCACCGCCACCGCCTCCACCACCTCCTCCACCAGAAGAAAAGCCCTTGACGACGCAAGAAGTTATCCTGGTAAAGATGCAAAAAGCCGGACTCGATGCTAAGAAATTGGATATGGCGGGCTTTAGCCAGGATGAGTTGCGCGATATCGTCGGTTTAAACAATGGTCAGTTAAAGACTTTAGGCTATACACCTGCTGCAAAAACTCCAGATTTCAGTGCTAAACCCAAGCCAGAAGCGCGGCAAAACTTTGCCTTAAAAGCTCAAAGCACCCAAGCCTTTAGCGCAGCGCAACTTAAAGCACTGGGCTACAGCGCGACTGAACTTAAGGCCGCGGGTTTCAGCCTCAATCAACTAAAAGAAGCTGGGTTTAGCGCACAGGATTTAAGACAGGCTCAATTTCACCCTAATGACTTACGAGCTGCTGGTTACAGCGGTCACCATTTGTTAAGGGCGGGCTTTAGCTCAGTCGACCTACTCAGCGCGGGATACAGTAATGCAGATATCCTTAATGCCGTCACGCGAATTCAAGCCCGCAGTTTAGATATCAACCGTGCTATTCGCGCAGGAGCGTTAACGAATCCTGCTGTCGTTGGAACAGCCAACGCGGCTCGCGCCGCCACCTTATCGAGTAATCCAGTTGCGCACACGGCGACTGCTGAATCCACCATGCCATCCAATCTAAGTCGTTATGACGCTAGCAAGTTTAGCGTAGCGGAAGACCCCCAAGCTTATTCGAACGAAGCTACTACATCGAGCATGAATGAATCTATGAGCATGGATCCCTACTAACACTTGCAGACAACCATGAATG
>JBDNGR010000113.1:0-2287 GCA_041689165.1 Coxiellaceae bacterium | reverse complement strand
CACGAATTGTTCGATGGCTTGGAGTGAAATCATTTCCCCCGCAATTTTGGCGAAGCGTTTGGCGCGACCGAGAATCGTAATGAAGCCTTCTGCATCGATAGCGACGATATCGCCAGTATTGTGCGTATTGCAAGCGGGTTTAAGGAAGCCCGGGTTTTGTAGCTCATAATAACCGAGCATGATATTGGGGCCGCTCACTTTGAGGCATCCGCCGCTGATCCCTTCCATTACTTGTAGTTGATATTGGATTGACGGAAGTAGGCGACCAACCGTGCCAGGTTTTGTTGCGGTGGGAGTATTTAAACACAGTATCGGAGATGTTTCTGTGGTGCCATAACCTTCCAAAATATCTAGCTGAAATTTATCACGCCATAGTTGTTGAGTAGTAGCTTTTAGCTTTTCTGCA
Organism: Coxiellaceae bacterium; assembly: GCA_041689165.1. Classification (GTDB taxonomy): domain Bacteria; phylum Pseudomonadota; class Gammaproteobacteria; order Coxiellales; family Coxiellaceae; genus CAIQCE01. The sequence continues at coordinate 1,881 of JBDNGR010000113.1, read as the reverse complement.
CCAGAAAAAACTAAGCGCAAACTCGTTAATTCATGAGCTTTAGCATAATGCGCATAACCTTGTAAGAAAGTATCAGTGGCGAAAAATACAGTGGTTTTAGTTTGATGAATGAAAGGTGGAATACTTTGGTAGTGCAGAGGAGACGGGTAGACGATGGTTTTGATACCGGTAAACAAGGCTAATAAAAAAGCGGTCAAGCCAAAGCTGTGAAATAAAGGTAATACATTCAGTAACACATCGTCTGTTTGTAAATCCAACACAGCTAAGGTTTGCGCACGATTGGCTTGAAAATTTAAGTGGCTCAATGCCACACCCTTTGGTGTACCCTCACTGCCAGAAGTAAATAAAATCACAGCTTCGTGGGATGCTTTAATTCTTTGCTCAGTAAAGCGGTAAATATAAGTGGCGCTGAGGCTTTTTAACTTGGCGCTTAGTTTGTCAAACCAGGATATTTGTTCAGCAAGATCTTCCAGATAAATCAATTGCAGCGGCTGTAGGCTTAGCGCAGCAACCAAATGTTGTAGTTTGGCCAGTTCAATGAAGCGTCTCGAAGTATAAATCGTCCGAATGGCTGTGGCCTGGCAGCTATTAATGATTGACTGACTACCGAGCGTAAAATTGAGCAGTGCCGGTACACGTCCGTAAGCTTGAAGGGCAAAGAAGCAAACTAGCGTGATGGGATTGTTAGGCAGTAATAAACCGACATGCTCTGAAGCATCAGTCATATTCTTGATTTTTTGTCCCAAGGCATAAGTATGGGTAATGAGCTCGTCATAAGTGAGGTGTTTGGAGGCGCCATCACTTAAAATTCGGCGTTTTGCGCCGAATGCTTTGCGCGATTGGATTAGGCTTCTGAATAAAGTTTCTTGGCGAAACAGCTGTTGAAACTTTAGCTCTGGGTCTAGGGCTGTAGGGTTGTTTGGCATGGGGGTAGTTTATATCAGGATTGGTTGTGTTGTGTAGGCGTAGGGGCAATCCCCCCGTGGTTGCCCTCTCAATGGCACATCAATGCCAGTTACCACATAGGCGCACAAGCTGGCCCCTGCATTACGCATTATTGTTATCTATCAAACATACACCCAACTGAAAGAGGGCAGGCACGGGGACCTGCCCCTACAAGACCGTGGTTAATTCAACGAAGATGGGCACCCGATTTACACACCAGCCCCGTCCCTACAAGACGCGGTTAATTCAAAATCGCAAGCAGAATCATTGTCGGGTGTTTGGGCCGCGCATGCTCGCGGACTCGCAAGCTCAGCCCAAGCTACAGCCCAAGCGGCAACTTAAAACTTCGCAACTCGAAGTACAAGAGGTATACTTCTGCGAGTTATCATTGGAGAAACAAAAATGGATAAACTTAATTTCAACCAAAACATGATTCGTGCTTTGGCTGTGATCATTCCAGCCATAATGCTGGGTTCTTTTTATGTGAAGGCGGCTATCCCGCTTTTGATAGCGGTGGTTTTTTCTTGGGTGGTGGCCTGGTTATTTGCTCAATACGTCGATATTCAAAATGAAGCTCTGTATTCAGCCGTTTTAATCGTTGTTCTATGTTATTGCTTTGCTTCTTATCGTGCATTTTTAGCTTTATTGATTCAGGGTGTGCACATTCTGCCTAATTTGTACAAAGTATTTATTGCCTCAGGAGTATATGCCTTGCTTTCATTTGGTGTGCTCTTGCCAGCTTGGTTGATTTTCTTTGGCTTAGATCACTTTGTGGTTAAATTAATTCGTACAAAAAAAATAGCCTATAGATGAGAATCGCAATTTTTTTGGCAGTGCTCAGCATCAGCTCACTTGCCTCAGCTATCCCTGAAACGACGGTTTCACACCGCCCTAGTGATTTCTTAGCAGCGATCCAAAATGATCCTAAAGCGGGTG
>JBDNGR010000112.1:0-1009 GCA_041689165.1 Coxiellaceae bacterium | reverse complement strand
ATGTCATCGGGCCACTGCTCGCAAGCTGAAACTTAAAACTTCGCCGCTTGAGGGTCGATGGGTATAGAACCCAAAACTTATGTTTAGCTTATCCAAATTTTGATTTAACAGCACTGGTCACGTACTTAGATGCATCAGAAACAGGGCGTCGACGCACGCTGCTACCACCAAAAAGTGTGGCTAAAGCAGAATCCCATGCAGCCACACTTCCGCCAGCTCCTGTCGAAGCACTAGCCACAACAGGCATTAATGCAGCTGATTCACGGCCTTGCTCTGCAACAGTTTTTTCTTCCTCAAAGGTTAAATGCACATCAGCCACCTGTAGCAGCGCGGCTCCACCATCACCCGCACCCGCCTTGGCAGGGGTTGTGCTGCTCGCTGCATCAGCCGGTGATTTTATCATCACTTCTGCACTAGGCCTGAGATAGAAGCGACGGTCTGTTTCGATGTTTAAGCTTGCTGCTAATTTAATTAACTGGCCCAACAGTATCTATTCACCACATATCGGCTCAAAACAATTCATTAATTGTCTTCACATATAAAATCTGGCATTTCTCCTCTAAATAACATTTTAAGTGCGGTAGTAACCGCCATGCCATGTTTACGGCATGTTGAAATATAGCTTCGAACCCGGCAAAAAATATAAGCACCTTCCATAGAACGAAAACAACCAGATATTTTTTGCTGTACTTTTGTCATTCTTATGTTGTTTTCCGCTAAATTATTTGTGAATGGAACGTCAACGTCTTTCATGAATCGTAGGCTATCTTTTTCAAATAAAGCCAATCGCACAAGGCGATTACGCGCTTTTGATTTTTTGGGCTCGTTTAAAGAATCTGTGGGTAAAATCATGGGTTATTTTCCATCAGAAACTTAAAAAGCTGCTTACAAACGGAATCAAATCTCTTATGATCTTCTTCATCGTCCGCATGATGCCAGTAAGGCCCTCCCGAATCATCAATGTATTTTAGCAATAGGCCTCTGGTAGTCAACTGACGATCATTTTCAT
>JBDNGR010000111.1:0-7249 GCA_041689165.1 Coxiellaceae bacterium | reverse complement strand
GCGGGCTAATGCGACGTCAAGATGGAACTTACAACTCGTATCTTGAGGTGCGATGGGTATAGTTATTGCCAAAAAATCCGGCAACCAAAAACATGACCAAGCTAATTTTAATTGTCCTATTTTTTATGAATTGCGGGCTATTGTTTTGAAAACGGCCGGATTGTCTCAATTATTGCGGGGCTCCATACAGTCTGTGGCTAGCAAAATAAATGCGGCATTTGTTTTTGGTTCTACTGCTTCTCTTAGCGATAGTCATGAGAGTACTGTGGATCTGATGTTAATCGGTAATGAATTAAGTTATGCAGATATTTTCCAAGAGTTACAAGTGGTTGAAAAAAAATGGGGACGTACTATTAATCCAGCTATTTATTCTGCGCAAGAGTGGAGCAAAAAGCGCAAACAGAATAATCATTTTATAGTACAGGTATTGAGTAAAGAGAAAATATTTTTAATAGGTTCTGAAAATGAGCTCGATAGAATTAAATAATTTGCTGAAAATCGGTCAAATCAAGTTAGAAGCTTTTAATATAATCCTAAAAAAGGCCGTTGTAATTGTAGCGAGAAGGGCTAATGGGTTGAAGATGCTGGGTTTTTTTGAAAATTATTTCGAAAACAGTAGTCACCGCTACGCTGAGAAAAAATTTTCGAAAAAGCCCAGCAGATTCAATACAGTAGAGCTTCGCAGTAGATTACAACGGCCGGTTTTAGGGTGATGGAGTTTAAGGGGCCAATCCGTTCCGCAAAGCTGCGTTTAACCGATGCACAAAATAACAGTTTGTCGGCAGAGAGTCGCTTTGATCTTGCTTATAATGTAGCTCACTCATTAGCACTGGCCGCTTTACGTAATTCGGGCTATCGCTCCGAAAATCGTTATATCGTGTTCCAGTTGTTAGCTCATAGCTTAAATTTAGGCCCAGAGGTGTGGCGCATATTCGCTAAAAGTCATGATTGCAGAAATCTTGCTGAATATGAGAGGTACTTTGATGTTAACGAACAATTATTAAATGAGCTAATTCACAGCACTGAAATAATGCTTAATAAGCCTCTAGAGTCAGAGTCTTATTGCCAGCCTGATTCCTTAACAGCATCATAAGCTGCTGTAGCAAGCCGTGCATGTGCTGCCATAGTGGGGTGAGTACTATCCCAGAATAAATATTGATTCCGTACGCTCACGGAGCAAGCTTTGCCAACCATTTTTGTATAAATGTCATTATTGGCATAGCACTCTTGATAAATCGGTCGTCTGAATTCATGTTTGATGGTGCGAATAAAATCATTGGTATCGAGCTCAACAACCTGTAAATCACTCTTGCTAGTTTGTAGTTGGGAAATCAACAAAGCTAGGTTGTTATTATAATATTTGATCAAACCACTCAAAACCATCCGTTCTTCTTTATTAAAATGTTCGTGTGCTTGTGGTGTGATGGCTAAGTTTGGGAGAGAAAGAATTAAAAAGTGGCGGATGCCAAATTCGTAAAGGCGCTCGATAAATTGTTTTTGCGTGCGAATAATTTCTTTAGTGCAAATGAATGGCGAGCTGCGGCAGCTTGTATTTTTATAATCATTAGATCCAATCCAAATGATTGCTAGAGTATCAGAAGGGCTGGCATGCGTGTCAGTTTGATATTCTTTTAGTTGTTGCATTAGGCTGTGTGATTGTTCGGCAGGATTTAGGTATTTATCGGATGCAGTAGCATCGCCCATGGCATAATCTTGAAAGTTGCGCGTTTTGGGGTAATCGGCTTCAAGTATAGGGTTAGGGATCAAATTAAATTGAAAGGCCAAATTTTCAACCCAAACAGGACCATTGCTGTAGCGACCATGCCAATAAGGTGGTGACACAGGAATCTGATACGCCTGGTATTTATTGCCATTGTCCGACAGGCTGTCGCCAAACACGACGATACTCTGTGGTTGCCAAGCAAAAGCTGCTTGAGTCGCGATTAAAAGTAGGCAGGCAATCGATTTTAAAACTTTGGTGGGGCTCATGGCATCCATTCCTCAAAAAGGTGAGATTATAGCAATATCATTTTGATAGTGTACAGGAGCTATGTATTAGCCATGGTCGAGAGATGCTTTTTTAGGAAAGGGAAGGCTGATTGTGCTATGTTGTCTCCGCCTTATTACACTTATTATGAGAGGTTTTTAATGCGTTACACTAACACCCAACAGCTAATATTTATATTGATTATAACTATACTGGGCCTAGCTCGACTTACTGAAGCGGCGGTATCATTCAGGCAAAAAGCGCGCTCATTATCACGTCTGTCTGATGCTGGTGATCTATGTGCAGGCGGCATCACTTTTTCTCCTGATTGGTATACAACAGATCAGCTGCAACAAGTTATTTCAGGTTGTGGAGCTGTTCCTGTGGGTGGCTCTTGCTCTGTATTAGCACCTCAAAATACTTTTTATTATTGTGGTGTGGTTATCCCGCGAGCTGCTGGTATGCCAGGTTATCGTGAAGCTTATCCACAAAATACAAGTTTATGGAATCAGACCCTGCTGAATTGCGTTAACGCACACTACGGTTGTGATCCTTATGTTGAAGGAGATATGTCTAATATATATAAGTTTTTAATTGGTATTGGTGGAGTTCTAGGGGGAGTGCTGGTGCTTTTTTGTATGGGGGCAGCTATATACCCATCGTACTTCGAGATGCGAAGCTAGGGTTTTAACTTGCGAGAAGTTGAGGCGTTCTGATTGAGCAAAAGGCGAGAAATAGTTATTCTATTTTGAGCTTTTTGTGATTGAAGAACGCCTCAAATTCGACTTAAGGTGGAAGCCTAGCTTCGCAGCTTGGGGTACGAGAGGTATATCTAGCATGATGAATTCTAGGCTGGCTTTGAGAGCTGTAGCGGGTGGTTTAAGAGAAGAGGGTCGAGGCGTTTATGAGTCATTAATCGGCATGGTCGCAAGACGAGCAGCTAGACCTCGTTCGCTGCCAGTTGGTGCTGCAGCTGCAATAGCTGCCAGGAATGACGATGATGAGCGAATTGGCGCGGCTTTGTTTTTACAGGCTGCTGAACCAGGTGTGGCTAATGGAGCTTCCACTAGGCTAGCAACAGGCTAAGGAAAGTGATTATGCGTAGTAAGTTAATTGGCGGCATTATGTTAATTATTGGTACTTCAGTGGGTGGTGGCATGTTGGCTTTGCCAGTAGCTAGTGCAGCAGGAGGCTTCTTTCATTCTGCGGCGTTATTATTGGGCGCCTGGTTAGTGATGACCCTGGGCTCATTACTCATGTTAGAGGTAAGCCTTTGGCTGCCAGAGGGAACTAATTTAATTTCAATGGCCAAGCTGACTTTGGGTCGTTGGGGCCAAGTGGCAACCTGGTTTGTTTATTTATTTTTATTGTATTCACTCTTATCGGCTTATATCGCGGGTGGTTCCGACCTACTGCATAATTTATTGGGTTTAATCCATATTGCAGTGCCTGCGTGGTTGGGTGCGATTTTGTTTGTCTTGGTGTTTGGCTACATTATTTCGCATGGTATTCATATTGTTGACTGGGCTAATCGCGGTTTAATTAGCACTAAATTTTTTGCCTATGCTTTGTTGGTTATTTTGATTTTTCCGCATATTCAATTGAATAACTTACAGGGTGGAGAGCTTAAGCTTTTAGACGGAGCATTACTGATGACGATCACTTCATTTGGTTATGCTTCTATTATCCCCACCCTGCGTAGTTATTTTAAAGGCAATGTTAAGTATCTGCGTTTAGCGGTTTGGATTGGTAGCCTTATTTCGCTTTGTATTTATTTGCTATGGAATATGGCTGTGCAAGGTGGGATTGGAGCGGATGGTTCTGATGGATTGGTACAAATGGCTAGTTCTAATCATGCCGCCAGTGATTTGATGACCACTTTGGCCACGCGTTTTGATAATCCATTTATTAGTCTCTTGGTTAGAGGCTTTGCATCAATGTGTGTGTTGACATCCTTTTTGGGTATTGCTTTGGGTTTGGTTGACTTTTTGGCTGATGGTTTGAGCATTCATAAAAAAGGTTTTGGAAAACTATCTTTAATGTTATTGAGTTTAGGGCCGCCTTTGTTGGTTGCATTATTTTATCCTGGAGCCTTTATCAAGGCCTTAAGCTATGCCGGTTTGTTTTGTGTTGTTTTGCTCATACTGTTGCCGGCATTAATGGCCTGGAGTGGGCGCTATGTGAAAAAGATCGCGCATGGTTATAAGTTAAAAGGTGATAAAGTTTTGATCGGTGTTGAACTAACAATTGCGCTCTGTTTGCTAATTTTCGGAGTGTTTCATTTGAGTTAGTGAAGATTTTAAATTAAGGAGTTGATATGAAAGTTAGAGTATTAAAATTGGCTTTGTTGAGCTTGATGGTGGTGAGCGTAGGTGTCTATGCCGATAGTATGACCGTTAAATTAGCCACAGTGGCTCCTGGTAATCAAGTAGCTAAGCCAGTGGGTTCTGTAACTTTAAGTGATACGAAATATGGCTTACTAATCACACCTAATTTGCAAAACTTAAGCCCAGGTTGGCATGGTTTTCATATTCATCAAAATCCTTCTTGTGCTGACAATGGTGAAGCCGCAGGCCCGCATCTTGATCCTAAGGACACAACTCATCATTTAGGTCCGTATGCCCAAGGACACTTAGGTGATTTGCCGGCGCTGTCTGTGCAAGATAACGGCACAGCTACCCAAGCTATTATGGCGCCACGCTTAACAGTGGCTGAGCTAAAAGGACATAGTTTAATTATTCATGCGAATGGTGATAATTATGCTGATCAACCTTTACCATTGGGCGGTGGTGGTGCGCGAGTGATTTGTGGTGTAGTGAAATAGATTGGAAAGTTAAGCAATGAATGCCGCTAAGAAAATGGTTATTTTAGATCGAGATGGGGTTATTAATGTTGATTCACCTGACTATATTAAGTCTCCAGACGAATGGCAGGCAATTCCTGGCAGCTTAGCCGCGATTGCAGACTTGAATCGGGCTGGTTACTGGGTGACTGTTGCTACAAACCAATCTGGTGTAGGCAGAGGCTATTACGATTTGAGTGTTTTAAAGGCTATTCATCAGAAGATGGAAGATGAATTAGCAATCGTTGGTGGTCACTTAGAGGGAATTTATTTTTGCCCGCATGTACCTGACGATGGTTGCAACTGTCGTAAACCCAAGGCGGGCATGCTGCTACAAATGGCTAAAGACTTTAATATTAATTTGAATGAAGCGGTTTTTATTGGCGACAGCTTGCGTGATCTAGAAGCGGGTGACGCAGTTAACTGTCCTGTTATCTTTCTGCATAACAATCAAAAAATTCTGAATCTGGATGCTAATACTCCAAGTTTTGTTAATTTAGCAGCAGCAGTTCACTATTTACTGAAGTAGGATTTGTAGTGATTCTGTCGTTTGTGGACCACGTAAGGTCTTAACGAGCTTGCCTTCAGGATTAAATAAAAAACTCACCGGTAAAACACTAAAGTCTTGTTCTTCCAGTTGAGTGTTATTGAGAGAAGACAGCAGCGGATAACTGATGTGTCGCTCTTGAGCAATACGATTTAATTCTTGATCATCAGTGCCATCAAAATTAACACCTAATACCACGATTATCTTCTTGTTTGTTTCGTAAAAACTATTGAGAGCAGGCATCTCAGTTAGGCAAGGCTTACACCAATTTGCCCAATAATTCACTAATACCCACTTGCCCTGATAATCGTTCAAACTGATAGGATTGCGTTGACTGTCGTAGCCCTCAGGTTGACTACAGCTGCAAAGTACTAGCATGAATAGAAAGGTGATTTTTTTTAGCATTTTTGATTCCCGAAATGTACAGATTTTGTTGTTTGTTGCATGGGGATTGTAACGAAGATTGTCAGGCATTGAAACGGTATAGGATTTGGAATTTTTTACGAGTACTACCTGAGTTACTTGTTAAGACCGTAGAATTAAGTGAGTAATTATTAAATAGCTCTATACCCATCGCACCTCAAGATGCGATGGGTATATAGGGTGTTTATTTTCCCATAGGGAGGTATCTCACGCCGGTTGACCACCCCTCATTAATTTCCACTAAAACACCAGTAATTAACCGCAAACAAGAAGCTACTTTCCCGTCAGCATCAATCCCATAAACAACTAAAACAGCACCATCCAACACGTTGCCACCTTGACGTACTTTTTCATACAATGCGTCAAGAAAAAGATGTTTGTATTGGCCTAACGAACGGTTTCGCCATTGCGAAAACTCCTCATCTAACAACTTACTCGTGCGACTAACCTGCGTGCTCGATACGGACAGACCGCAAAGGGACTCTAATAAGTTAGTTACTTTACGAGTCGATACCCCTTGAAGATACATTTCAGCCAGTGAAACGTGCAGTGCTCGTTCAGAACGAACCCCTTTTTCCAAAAAAGATGGGTAAAGCTCACTCTCACGGGTCTGAGGGATGGAGACCTCAATCGCTGCAAGGCGCGTGTTTAATGTCTTTGGCTTAAAGCCATTCGCCTGGCTACCCGAGCTTCAGTCCGCTGATAAGGGCTTGCTTGTAAATAATTTTCTCGCTCAATCAACACGGCTTGGTTAAATATAATGCGAAGTGCATCTCCCATCCCATCAAATCCTCGTTCAGATATTACTTGGATTGCTTCGTGCATAGCATTAATGTTACTTCAGCAAGCCACAACTGAAAACACTGAAGGCGCTCACTTCCTCTTAGGCTTGTTTTACCATAAAACAGCTAAAAATGCCGACACTGCAGCGTATGCTTACTACAACGCCAACTGCAGAGGCGATTTGCGTGCGATAGGTGCTCTCGATCAGCTTATTCATGTCGCTACACACTTGCAGCATAAAGACGATTATCTAAGCTTTTTGCCAAACGATTTGTCTCTTCCCAATGAATGAATTTTTCAACCCAAGCTTCTGAATTAATTTCATTCCAGTGATTGATGAGCCCATGCAATTTCAATGTGGTGGCGCGTTGTAATAAAAGCTCAGTTGACATGTTATTTTTCCTCCAAGATGTCAGTTTCAGTGTTACGTTCAAATGGAGTTAAGCTTTCATAAATTTTTAGAGAGTGAGGTTTAATGACGGCTGAGTTCGCGCGTGATTCACGCGATAATGATTGTGTCACGGTAGGAGCTTGTTGTTTTTCATCGAGCAATCGTTGCAGGCTTTGTCGCACTGAGTTGGGATGCGGCACTTCTTTCGCGAGCGCATCGGTCATCGCTTCTCCCAGCAGTTGTGCTGCATAATCGTCGAGTAAATCCATCAATTGT
>JBDNGR010000110.1:0-5331 GCA_041689165.1 Coxiellaceae bacterium | reverse complement strand
CTTTTGCGGAATGTCATCGGGCCACTGCTCGCGAGCTGAAACTTAAAACTTCGTATCTTGAGGGTCGAGAGGTATATGCACCTGCGTCGTCGAGGAAAAAAATATAACCGTAGAGGCGCTAAAACAGCGGGTAGAGGCTGTATTCCGAATAGAGTAGATATCTTGCTGCGACCTAAAATAATCGAAAAGAAATGCCGCCTAGGAGACTGGAAAGGCGATACAATTATTGGCGCAAAACAACAAGGCGTTATTCCAAGAAAAGCGTTAGGATACAGAACACCTAAAGAAGTTTATCTCGGGATTAAGCAGCCTCAAAAAATTGCACGTCACTTGTGAATTGGCATAAGATAATGTACCTAATCGAATATTAATTTTTTGACTACTGCTTCAACAATGGTTTTACACGTGCCACCCACGGCTTGAAGCTAAGTTGCTCGGGGGATAATGTTTTCAAGGCACTTTTTGCTTCATTAACATTGTCGTATTCACCCATTCCAATGCTGTACCAACTTTTGCCTGATGCACTGCGTTTGAAGACTTGTAGTGATAGTCCTGAGTGTTGTTTAACAAATTTTTGTGCTTCTGTTTCAGTAGCTGTGGCTGCAATTTGCAACGTGTATTGCCTGGTGTTTTGTGAGGTGGTGACAGGTATTATTGCCTGGTGTATGGGGGTTGCTTTCATGCTGAGTGTAATTTTCTTTGGTCTAGCTGCTGGCTCTTCGATTGCTGGTGCTATTAATGCGATTGCAGAATCTTTTGCCACATCTTTTGTGGCATTCAGCCAAGTATTGATCTGGCGAATATCATTAAAGTCTAAAGTACCAGCAGCCTGTTTTAAAATGACGATTGCCATAATGTAAGTATATTGGTCATCAGCATATTGTTGGCGTGCTTCGTAAACATTGCTGAGATCCTCTAAGACATTAAGCATAGGTTGGGTACCTGCAACATAACCTAGTTGTGTGGCTTTGAATGAGGCTTCTGCTGATTTAATGGCAATGATATCCGCATTAACTTGGCTAACCATGGATAGTATCGTTAAGAAGGCTTGGCTTGTTTGATTTATAATGGAACGATATGTGTATTCTAAAGTGGCACTAGCGTTGACGTATTGATAGCGTGCTTGTTTGGTTTGTGCGAGTGTGCCACCACCACTATAAAATGGAAAATCAATGGTCGCTCCCACTGAAGCTGTTTTACTTGATACAGATCCTAGATTTTGGCTTGCAGAAGCATAATTATATGAACCATTCGCGGTCACCGTTGGAATAAAGTCTGCTTGCTGTAGCTTGATATTTTGTCTAGCCGCTTCCACTGTATATTGCTGAGCTTTAATTTGTGGATTTTGTTGCCGAGCAATTTCTGTCCAGTCCTGCATGCGATTTGGTTTTGGTGTAGCTAAAGGTACTTGTTTTAAGATGCCTTTGAGAGTTGCGTAACTTTGGCCAGTAATAGCTTTTAAATTTTCAAGATTGTTAGCGAGTGTAGTGCGATTGGCGATTTCAGTCGCGACTATAGCATCGTAACTAGCTTGTGCTTGATACACACCGGTAATTGCTGTGATACCTGCTTCATATTTTTGTTTCGCATTAATGAGCTGTTCTTTGATAGAGCGTTTCAGGCCAAGCGTGAAACTCAAATTATCATCAGCTTGCAACACACTGATATAAGTTTGCGCCGTACGAAACATCAAGTCTTGTGCGGCTGCAGCATAAGTTGCCGCTGCAGCTTTAGCTGAAGCTTGTGCGCCATGCAAGTTAGCCCAAAGGCCAAAATTAATAATGGGTTGGCCAATTGTTAACGCATAGGCACCGCCATTAGAATAAGATGTACTACCGCCTAAATCTGCATAAATACGATTGGCGCTGGCATTGGCATCGAGTGCGGGTAATAAATTTGCTTGTGCAATCGGAATATTTTCTTTAGCTGCAAGCCAAGTAGCTTCTGCTTCTTTAAAGGTGGGGTCATTCAGTAAGGCTTGATGGTAAACCTCAACTAGATTATCCGCTTGGGCTAGATTTGAAAACATACCTATTATCAGAGCAGAAATTACTGCTGCTAAACAAGTTTTTTTCATAAATCTAACCTGATTGAATGATTAGCGATTAATTATTTTAAAATCCAAAGCTGGGATTCGCTGTGGATTTAAGGATTATAGAGGTGCCCTTAAGTTTTGCAAGACACGTTCAGCCGCTGCTAAAGTTAATTGAATTTCTGTATCTTCATGTGCCATAGACATAAAACCTGCCTCGTAAGCTGAGGGTGCAAAGTAGATGCCTTGTTCTAACATGCCATGGAAGAATTGATTAAAGCGTTCTTTGTTGCAGGCCATTACTTGTTCGTAACGAGATACTGTCTTTTGCTCAGTAAATAACAAGCCAAACATACCGCAGGAATAATTGCTGATGAACGGAATCTTAGCTTCTGCAGCGCGCTCATTTAGGCCTTCCATTAAGTTTTTAGTTTTTTCAGCTAAGTGCCTGTAGAAATCTTTTTGTTGAATGAGTTCGAGTGTGGCTAAACCGGCTGCCATTGCAACAGGATTGCCCGATAGAGTGCCTGCTTGATAGACGGGTCCGAGCGGAGCCAGTTGTTGCATAATTTCAGAGGCACCGCCAAAGGCTCCTACCGGCATACCACCACCTATTATTTTGCCGAAAGTGGTTAGATCAGGTTCAATGCCATATAAGCCCTGTGCGCCTTGTAGGCTCAAACGAAATCCTGTCATCACTTCATCAAAAATGAGCAAACTACCATGTTGATCGCAAAGCTGCTTCAACCCACTTAAAAAGCCTGGTTCTGGTAGCAGAAAATTCATATTGCCGGCGGCGGGTTCAACAATTATAGCGGCGATTTCTGTGCCACATTCGGCGAATAATTGCGCAACAGAATCAATATCATTGTAATTAGCGATTAAAGTATCAGCCAAGGCTGAAGGAGTAACGCCAGCCGAGCCTGGGATACCAAGTGATAAAGCGCCTGAACCTGCGTTGCTCAGCAAGCTGTCAGAGTGCCCGTGGTAACAGCCAGCAAATTTAATAATTTTATGACGCTTGGTGTAGCCGCGAGCTAAACGAATCGCGCTCATCGTAGCCTCAGTGCCAGAGTTCACCATACGAACTTGTTTAACAGAAGGCACAAGCTCACAAATCGTTGCAGCCAATTTTACTTCAAGCTCAGTAGGAGCACCAAAGCTGAGGCCCTGTTTTATTGTTTTTGCTACGGCAGCTATGACAGTGGGATTGGCATGACCTGAAATCATGGGCCCCCAGGAGCCAACATAGTCAATGTAGCGATTGTCGTCGACATCCGTGATATAAGCCCCTTCAGCGGATTTGATGAAAATAGGAGTGCCACCCACAGATTTGAAAGCGCGCACTGGTGAATTGACCCCGCCCGGAATATAATCTTGCGCCTTGGCAAATAGTTCGGCTGATTGAGTCAAAGATAGTTTTGCCATTAATAAAAATCTCTAAAAGCTGGAATAAAAGGAACGGTATTATGGCATATAAAAAGTATTTGTGTCTGCTCTGCGGATTTATTTATGATGAAGAACACGGTTGGCCAGAAGATGGAATCGAAGCTGGCACAAGTTGGGAAGCAGTTCCAGAAGACTGGTTGTGTCCTGATTGTGGGGCGATGAAAGCGGACTTTGAAATGGTTGAGATGTGATCACGGGCTATTGCTTGATGTGCTCTTAGGGTCGCACGACCACCATAATAACGATGACAATTAATAAGATGGTCGGTATTTCATTAAACCATCGATAAAAAACGCTGGGATGAGAGTTGCGATCTTCTTGAAAAATTTGCACAAGGTGGCCACAATAAAAATGATAAGCCCAAAGTAGAATGACCCCGGCGAGCTTGATTAACATCCAATCTTGATGCAAATACCAATTCCAATTTAAGCTTAGTAGAGCAATACCCAAAAGAGTGGTCAGGACAGCCGCTGGAGTCATAATGAACTTATAAAGCTTTCTTTCCATCACTTTGAAACGTTCATGCCCCGTAGTGTCATCGCTTTGTGCGTGATAAACAAAAAGCCTTGGCAAATAGAATAAACCTGCGAACCAAGCCACCATGGCGATAATGTGAAAACTCATTAACCACAACATTTACTTAATCTCACTGTGTGTGTTGGGTACTTGGTTGCCAACAATAATGGCATTACGCAATTGCTCACTTAGATCTTGCATATAACCGGGTGAGTGAGGAATTAGAATGGTATTGCTTTTGGCGGAGGCGCCTACCTCTTTTAATGTGTCAAAATATTGTGTCATCAATACTAAACTCATAACCTCAACCGCTGCGACTGTGGGTACTGATTTCTGGAACTCATCCACCGATTCTTTTAAACCATTAATAATTGCGCTGCGTTGATCGGCAATACCCTTACCTTGTAGGGCTTTGCTTTGTGCATCGCCCTCGGCTTGTTTAATTTTCAATATTTTTTCAGCTTCACCACGTTCATTAGCAGCTATGCGCAAGCGTTGTGCTTCATTGATTTCATTCATGGCGGCTTTAACTTTGGCATCGGGATCAATATCAGTAATAAGTGCTTTAACAATTCCATAACCGAAGTTTGACATCATTTCGGATAATTCGCTTTCAACTGCATTAGCAATATCATCTTTTTTCTCAAAGACATCATCGAGAATGGTTTTAGGCACTTGTGCTCGCACTACATCGAAAATGAAAGCACGAATTTGTTCTTCTGGTTTTTCAAGTTTGTAAAAAGCTTCGTAGACTCTGTCTTCTAAAGCGCGGTATTGCACAGAGATCATTACTTTGACGAAAACATTATCTTTGGTTTTAGTTTCAACAGGGATGTCGAGTTGTTGTACACGAAGATTAATGCGCCCTGCTTTGCGCTCGATGAAAGGAATCAGAAAATTTAAACCTGCTATAGCAGTACGATTAAATTTGCCAAAGCGTTCGATGATAGTAACGGATTGTTGTTCGACAATAAAAACTGAATTAAAAACGATGATTACAAATACACCCAGCAATATGGGTAAGAGATACATGGATTCTATATAAGACATAGCGGGTCCCCTTGGTTTAGGCCGAAAAAAAGCTAGGGCCTCTAGGCGAATCATATCGGGTGTAGAGGCCTATTGGCAATTTGTAGATGGCCTATATATACCCATCGCACCTCAAGATGCGAAGTTTTAAGTTTCAGCTTGCCAGCAGTAGCCCGATGAGGATTGAGCAAAAGCGAAGGAATAGTTGGGCTCTTTCGAGCTTTTGTGATTGAGGAAGCGGGCTAATGCGACGTCAAGATGGAACTTACAACTCGCCTCTTGAGGTGCGATGGGTATATATAGCT